>DASSGJ010000033.1:0-21942 GCA_035693545.1 Candidatus Acidiferrum sp. | reverse complement strand
CCGGGAACGGTGACCCGGAAATTCTTGTCGTGGAGCCTGGCGAATAATTCCGTCAGCACCGTAAGCGGATTGGGCACCGCGCCTCCGTACACTCCGGAATGGAGATCGCGCGCGGGTCCTGTGAGCTCGATTTCGTAGTAGTTCAATCCGCGCAGGCCATAGGTAATGGAGGGAACCCCTTTGCCTAGCATGGAGGTATCGGAAACCAGAAGGGCATCGGCTTTCAGCTTCTCTTTGTGGCCCTGCACATAGTCCCAAAGGCTGACGCTGCCGACCTCTTCCTCGCCTTCGATTAAAACTTTGACGTTAATGGGAAATTTGCCGTGCAGCTGATGAAGCGATTCGAGGGCCTTCAAATGGATATGGACCTGGCCCTTATCATCGGCGGTGCCGCGCCCGAAGATATTTCCATTGCGCACTTCCGGCTGGAATGCCGGTGAGGTCCAAAGTTCCAGCGGCTCGGCAGGCTGAACGTCGTAGTGGCCATAAAAGAGAATCGTTGGCTTGCCGGGAGCTTCGAGAGATTCGGCATAGATCAGGGGGTGAAGGCCGGTGGGGACGATTTCGACGGTCTTGAATCCAGCGGCTCGCAGGCGGTCGGCAACCCAATTGGAAGCGCGATCAATGTCCGGTTTGTGCTCGCTCTTGGCACTGACGGAGGGGATCTGGAGAAATTCGTAGAGTTCCGCGAGATGCTGCTCACGGCGACTTTCTATAAATTCAGTAAGGTTCATATGAGGCCCCCAGGCGCAAGGATAATGACTTAACTCACGTACTAACAGCTCAAAATGATGAAGAAAAACGCGACAGCGGTTTGGTCTTGAATGCGCCCGGCATGAAGCCGTAGCCGCCTAAGTATTCTACGGCCAGCCGATTGGGGCTTACAAGTTGACGGGGGCAAATAATGCTTGGCGATTGGGAACACCTGTCCGAAAGGGCAATTGACGGTTTCCGGGGCCAGCCCGATGATGGGCACACTATGCAAGAAACCGCCTTTGCCACCAACCGGCGCAGTCAGCGCATCTTTCACCGGATGAAGCTACAGGCTTTGGGCCGCAGCCACGCGGGCAAGAAGTTCCGCGAGGTGTGCGAGACGCTGGTGGTGAATGCCCACGGCGGCTTGCTGATGCTCAAGAACGAAGTGGATAACGACGAGATGCTGGTGCTGGTAAACCCCGAAACACAGGAAGAGCAGGAGTGCCGGATCGTCTTCACCGGGGAAAGCGGGGCGAGAGGCATCCGCGTCGGGGTGGAGTTTCTGACACCCGCGCCGCATTTCTGGGGCATAGATTTTGACGCCCCCCGCAACAACGGCAGCGAGCCAAACCAAACGCATTAAACCGCATTCCCTGTTATTTCCATCGCATCCAATACCATTCGCAAACGGCGACAATAGAACTGACCCCATTCGCTGGAACGTCTGTGGATGACAGTTCAAGTACTTCTGAAACGCTACGTGTTTGTCAGCGGCTGATATCCCTACACATGATTTCTGGAAATGCCCGGCACGGCTGGCGCTGCGCGTTCCGGCATGACGGACCTGCGCGAAAATGCGGGCACAGGAACACGTTCGCCCAGCCGAGCAGCTGCCGGAGAAAGCAGGTTCACGGTGATGAAGACTGCGGGAACAAAGCAGACAAGAAAACCGAGCACCCACATGAGGGCGCCGGCGAAGATCTGATCCTCCAGGGGAGTGACGCCGAAGATGGAAACTGCCGCGCCGTAAGAAGGATAGAGCACGCGATCGCAGAAGGTGAGAAAAGCCCCCAGAGCGCTTCCCGGCAGCATTCCCAGGAACAGATAGAGCGGGACGGACCAACGCGGCCAGCGCGCTTCCGAAGGAAATGGCTGGACAACCGGCCACCAGAAAAGCATTGAGGTGAGCAAGAAGCAGGCGTGCTCAACTTCGTGCCAGGCGTCTGATCGCAAAGCAAGTTCGAATAAGGAGGGAACATGCCAGGCGAGGAGTGCGACCGCGGCGAGGATCCAGCAAGTCAGTGGGTGCGTAAGAAATTTGCCAAGCCACTGCGTTGGAGTCCAGGACAGGAACGGACCGAAGATCTTGCGGACAAATCGCTGCGGAAGCCCATGAAGAAGCGGCAAGAAGGGAGCGCTGAGCAGAATGAGCGGAGGAATCACCAGCATGAGGAGAATATGCTGGACCATATGGACCGAGAGAGAAACATCATCGAAAGCGGCGAGCGGCGAACCAATAGCGATCCAAAGAAAAAGCATTCCTCCGAGAAATACTGCGAGCCGCCAGGTCACGAGGAGGCCGGGGGAGAGCCGCCGGAGGGCCAGCCAGCCGCGGAAATAAACGCTCGCCGTAAGAAAAATAGCCACGTCGAACCCGACGGGTGACGACCATTCGTCGAGGATGGATTGGGCAGTAAGCGGCATGCCGAGCTAAGGCCTCCCGGAGTCAGACGGGGGCGGCGCGGGTTCCGCGGCAAGCGCACGGGAGGCGTCGCGAGCGGGAAGTTTTCCAGCAGGGTGCAGTGTCTTCAGAAACGCGATGAGGGCTGTGGTTTCCGCGGGGCTCAGATTCTTTCCGTAAGCGGGCATGTTGCCGCCACCCTGAATGACCTGGCGAATCATTTGGTCTTCCGTTTGGACTAAAGCGACTTCGTCAAGGGCCGGGCCTCGCTTGCCGCCCTCGTTGGCAAGGGAATGGCAGTTGTGGCACTGCTTGAGCTGAAAAACGATCGCGCCCTGACGCTCGAGTGCGGACCTTCCTTTCAAAAACTGCGGCGGAATGGGATCGGCGCTCCAGGCGTCCATGACGGGGCTCCACGGAGCCTGGCCGGCAAGATCGGTAAAAGTGCCTAGGGCAACCGCAACAAGAAGAATCGCGAGAATGGCGATGGGGCGGCGGCGCCAACTCTTTTCGCCTTCGCCAAAAACGAAGGGAAGAATAAGAAGAGCGAAAATTCCGACTACTGGGCCAACCAGCAAAGCGGGTGTTTCGAGTTTGGCCGGCAGCAAGGACAATACCGCGTAGAGCCAGAGGAAAAAGTAATCTGGGCGCGGGGCGGTTTGAATAATGGTGGGATCGGGTCGCCCGGAGGGGCCGAAAGGACCAAAGTAGGCCGCACATGCCGCTAGCGCGAGAAGGACGGCGCCATCAAAGAAAAGGTCCTTCCAAATGGCGGCTGGGAAGAAGGGGATGCCGTCTTTCCTTGTGAGTTCATGGTATTCCTTCACATAGGTCTCTTTGCGAACGATGCGGCCGGGCACGGGCCATTCATTGATGCCAAGTTTGAGAACCATCAGAAGATGGAGCCCGACAAGCGCAATGAGCAGGCCGGGAATCACAAAAACGTGTAGCGCGAAAAAACGGGAAAGCGTGGCGCCTGCGATGATCGGCCCACCGAGGAGGAGCCGGACGATCAGAGGACCCAGCACAGGAACGCGGCTGGAAATGGAAGCGCCAATGCCCAAGCCCCAGAAGGCATCCTGATCGAAACGAAGTACCTGGCCGGAAAAGGCCATGCCCAAGGTCACCAGAAGAAGGAAGACGCCTACGATCCACGTCAGCTCGCGGGGAAATTTGAACGCACCGAAAATGAACACCTGGACCATGTGGATAAGCACAATCGCGAGCATAAAATTTGAGCCCCAGCCATGCAGGGCGCGGATATACCAGCCGAGACTGATGGAGTGATTGAGGGTCTGCAGGCTGTTCCAAGCTTCGCTGGCTGTGGGTACATAGATGAGAGCGAGGAGGATGCCGGTGATGATCTGCATCACGAAGACGACCAGAGCGGCACTGCCGAAAACGTAAAACCAACTGGCGGTCTCGCGCGGCACAGGGTGTTCGGCAGTTTCGCGGATCGTGGCGGCAACCTGCAAGCGCGCTTCGAGCCAGCTGCCGAGAGTCTGCATTATGCGCATGGCAGTTTCCCACTTAGATTGACCAGCGCGCTGGAAGTTCCCGGAGTAGGCAATTCTCCCACCTTGATGAAGAGCTTTCCGTCTTCCACTTTGTAGGCGTATTCAAACAGGCCGCGCTCTGGCGGACCGGAAGCCCGCCCGCCATCCTCATAATAAACACCACCATGGCAAGGACACATGAACAGGCGCGACTGCGCAAACCAACGAACTGGGCAACCGAGATGCGCACAATTGATTGCGAAAACCTGGAAGGTCTGCGCGTCGATGCGACGCACCCAACAGGCGCTATCGGCCGTTTTTCCGTCCCAAGGCCGCACGTCCGCATTCCGAAAAGTCGCGAGGCGCGTCTGGCCGGAAGGATATTGCTCGAGAGGGCCGAGAGGAAGCCAGGCCTCATCGGTTGATTTTCTCGCGCGGTTTATTGGGGAAAAGAGATAGCCAACGATAGGAATTGCCAATATGGCGGCGATGATGCCGTTGAAAAAGATGCCCAGCTTCATGAGCAAAACTCGCCGCGAAAAGGTGTCGGGCATGGTCATGGATGAACTCCCGCGGGTTTGGCCGCAGTGGGATAGGGGCTGCCAGCAAATCGCGGGCGCTGTGCAGAGAGCCAGGCGACAACGTCCGTAATTTCCTGCGAGGTCATGGGCTTGCCGGGGACATTGTTGCGCCAATCGGGAGCACCGAGGTCCGGCCGGCCAACGATGATCAATGTGCGAAGCTCCTGATCGTTCAGCAGGGCCAGAAAAGAACCTTCCACGATCGAACTGCCCCTGGGACCTCCCTTGCCGGCAGGGCCGTGGCAGGAAACGCAGAACGTTTCGTAGACGGCGGCACCCCGAGTTGCTTCGCCTGCATCTGTGGAGACGTAGGAGGGCGCTGCGGAGCCCGCGAGCACATCGGGCTTGGCGTAATGTTCGCGCAAGCCGCGCACCAGAATGTCCACTTGATTGTCGGTGAGCATGCCTCCAGCGCTTCTGCCGAAAGCCGGCATCGAGGTGCCGGCGATGCCATTGGTCACTACTTTGTGAAGCACAGTATCGTCGGCAATCGCCAGGTAAACGGGGTCCGTAATTGAAAGCGCTGCTCCGCCCTTGCCTTCCGCCCCATGGCAGCCCGAGCAATTACTTTTGAACAACAGATTGAAATCGGCGACGTTGTCCGGGTCGATGGAGACTGACGCTTCAGTCGGGCGTCCGGGCAAATTGCCACAAGCTGCGCAAGAAATCGCCGCCAGGGCAAGCACAACCTGAAGCTTGATGCGATGCTTCATGGCCGGCGTTCCTCGCCATCCTTGGAGGGCATGGCGCCGGGGGTTTCGATCCCCGCACGCACAGCAAACGGGATGAATTGCTTGACCGGGACGCGCTGCTGGCGTGCGACCACCAGGCCGGCAACGATTCCAAAGGCAAACTGGGAGGCGATAAACCACCACCAGTCAACGTGCCGACCCAACAGCGGGTTGATGAGATCAATCATGCTGCGTATCAGGCCAGACCAAAGAATGGGCGCAATAACTCCACCCAGGAAAACGGGGTGGCGCGGAATCATGGGCAACATTGCGCCGTAGAGGAGGCCCACGAGGATGGATGTGGTGACATGAATCAGCGTGGCGAGAAGGAAGCTGTCCAGGTGAAACGAGTGTAAGGCTTCAGGACCCATTTTCAGCGATTGCGAGTAGATGGTTGCCGCCAGCAGGTTGATGGGATACCAAAGGCTGCTCTGCTTCAGGACGCCGTAAAGGCACGCGAGCACAGCCATGGCGACGCTCCCCGCCAGCCCGCCCTTGATGCCGGCGGATACGGGATAAGTTTCCAAGGGGAGCAAGGCGCGTGGCAGTTCGGGAGCGAGAGCAAAGCGAGCAACTTCCCGCCGAGGCGTAACAACGACCGCCTCTGCCTCAGTCACCGGCACTTCCACGTGCTTCTCCTTGGGGAAAACATCCAGGAACCACCCGACACAAGCGACCACGAGTAAAATTGCGCCGAGAACCAGGATCGAGAAGCTGGTGATGACGCCGGCAACGAGCAGCGTGAATCCAAAAGCCAAGATGAAAGGCCAAGCCGTCGGCGCCGGGAGCGTGACACTCGCGGGAATCGCGCTGTTAGCGGTGGAAGGTGGGTGAGTGAATGACATTTTATGCGTATCCCTCAACGACCAACGATGTAGACCACGGTGAACACCACGACCCAAACCACGTCGACAAAGTGCCAGTACATCGCAAAGGTATCCACTTGCGCAGAATGTTCCGGGCGAACTTTGCCCGGCAATGCGAGGAGCAGAACGATCAGCAGGCCGGCTAGGCCGACCGTCACGTGAAACGCATGCAGACCCACGAGCGAATAGTATGTGGTGCCGAACAGATTGGTGCTTATGGTGAAGTCGCGCTCGTAGATCAGCCGATACCATTCATGACCTGTTTCGCCCAGGAAAATGGCGCCCAGGGCAAACGTCGCGAACCACAAGAAGCGGAAGGCTGCGAGATTTGCTTTACGCAGTGCGGCTACGGCGGTATGGATCGTGAAGCTGCTGGAAAGCAGGCACATCGTAGCGAAAACGGGAATTTGCAAAACTTCCCGCGGCGTGGGGCCCGAGAGGCTTTTTCCCATATAAAAAATGTAGGCGACAACAAAGATGGCAAAGATAGAGGATTCCGCAAGGATGAGGCACAGCATTCCGACGTGGCCCTTGTACGGCAGAGCCCAGGGCGTGTCTAACGAAGAAGGCTGAATGCTGGTGCTGCTCATGAGCAACTTTCCTTACACTTCATGATGTCTTACTCATACTTCCAGTCGGGATCTTCAGGATGCTTGAGATCCCAAAGAGGACGGCGGCTGCGAACCTCGGGAATTTTTACGAAATTGTACTCAGGGGGAGGCGACGCCACGGACCATTCGAGGGTCCACGCATCCCAAGGGTCGCTCCCCGCGAACCTTCCCTTAAACATGGAATAGAGCAGGTTGCCCGCGAAAGTTAGAATGGCAATGCCCTGAACGATGGTGCCGACGGTGACAATGAGATTCCAAACTTCCCAGCCGCGGCCCGGTTCGTAGGTGTAGACGCGCCGGGGCATACCGAGCAGGCCGGGGATGTGCATGAAATCGAAGGTGAGATGAAAACCGATGACGAACAGCCAGAAATGGAGCTTGCCGAGGCCCTCGTTGTACATCCGGCCGGTCATTTTGGGGAACCAATAATAAAGAGCGGCGAAGATCGCGAAGACAATGGCGCCAACGATGACGTAATGAAAATGCGCTACCACAAAATACGAGTTGTTGAGCTGCCAGTTGAACGGAGCCGCGCCGAGCATAATCCCCGTGAGCCCGGCCACCAGGAACTGGAACAGGAAAGCGACGCAGAACAGCATGGGCGTTTTGAAGATGAGCTTGCCGCCCCACATGGTGCCCAGCCAGTTGAAGATTTTGATCCCCGTGGGAATGCCGACCACCATTGTGGTAATAACAAAAAAGGAGTTGCCGTAGGCGCTCATTCCCACGGTGAACATATGGTGGGCCCAAACGGTCATGCTGACGAATCCGATTCCAACGGTCGCGGCAACCATCACCGGATAACCAAAAATCGGCTTGCGGGAAAACACCGGAACGATTTCCGAAACGAAGGCGAACGCAGGTATCACCAGGATGTACACTTCCGGGTGCCCGAAGAACCAGAAAAAATGCATCCAGAGAACGGCGGATCCGCCCGCTTGCGTATCGAAAAAATGACCGCCAAGGAAGCGATCAACACACAGCATAAGTTGGGCGGCAGTCAACGGAGAGACCGCGATCAGAACCATGCCCGCCATCACCAGGTTCAGCCAGGCAAGCAAAGGCATTTTCCCAAGCGTCATTCCCGGGCATCGCATACTCGCGATGGTGGCGATGATGTTCACGGCGGTGCCGATGCTGCCGAAGCCGGAAACAATCAACGAGAGAGTCCAGAAGTCGGTACTGTGGCCGAGCGAAAAAGCCTTCGCAGTCAGTGGAGCATAGGCGAACCACCCCACATCGGGTGCTGCTCCGGCTCCATACAGGCCGTTGCCACCGATAAAGCTGAAATAGAGGAGCAGGCCGCCGAAAGCGGTGAGCCAGAAACTAAGGGCGTTGAGCCGAGGGAAAGCCATGTCCCGCGCCCCAATCATCAGCGGCACCAGATAGTTGGCGAAACCAAAGAGCATGGGCATGGCCACAAAAAAGATCATCGTGGTGCCATGCATGGTGAACATCTGGTTGAAGAATTGCGGAGAAACAAAATGATTGTGGGGAACAATCAACTGGATGCGCATGATGGTGGCTTCGAGACCGGCGATCAGCAAGAACAACAAGGCGTAAAGAATGTAGAGAACGCCCAGGCGCTTATGGTCCACCGTCGTAACCCAGGAGGTAATCGCGTCACCGAAGGGGCGCGCAGGTTCGCCTACGGTGGTCAGCGCTATGGATTCCGTGGACATCAGAGCTGAAACCTCGCTGTCATCGGAGGGACTCCAGATAAGCCGTCACCTCGTCCAGATCCTGGGGACTTAAATTCATGGCTGGCATCAAAGAGCCGGGCTTGATCGCGTCGGGTTGCTGGATCCAAAGCTTCAGGTTTTCGTGAGTATTCGGCGCCGCCCCGGAAGCGATCGTGTCGCGGCTCATGAGGTGAGTAAGATCCGGGCCGAACCGTCCATTGGCCACCGTGCCGGAAATGGCGTGGCAGTTGATGCAGGCGGTCCGTTCAACAATCTGGCGGCCGGCGGCGACAGCATCGCTCGAAATCGCGGGCCGTTTTTCGGAGTCAACCCATCGGGCAAAATCTTCCGGCGAATCGACGTAAACACGGAGAAGCATTTTCGCGTGCTGAGTTCCGCAGTATTGGGCGCATTGGCCGACATACATACCCGTGGCGTGCGGATCGATCCACATCGAGTTGGTTCGATTGGGGATGAGGTCCGTTTTGCCAGCCAGTTGCGGAATCCAGAAGCTGTGGTCGGTATCGGCGGAAAGAAGTTTGATGAAGGTTGGCGTTGGGTGAGAGGGGTCGCTCACCGGAACGTGGAGCTCATTAGCGGTGATCACGCCCAGGGCCGGATAGCGGAACTCCCACCAAAATTGATGTCCGATGGCCGTGACTTGAATTGCCGTGGCGGGCGGGACAGCTTCCTGAACCGAATAGATAACGCGGGCAGTGGCCAGGAAGAGCACCAAAACAATCAGGCAAGGAATCACAGTCCAAGCCAACTCCATTTGGTTGCTTCCATAAACGGGCGCGGGCTCGCGTCCGTCTTCGGTGTCGCGCCGCCGAAATTTCACGACGGCGTAGGTTAAGAGCGAGCCAACAATCACAAAGATCAGGCCGGTAATAACCAGGACGAAGAGCGAGAGACGGTGGGTGGCGTCGGCGGGCGTTGAGGCAGGCTTGAAAATATTGGGAACCGGTGAAGCCTGGGCGAAGGCAAAACAGGACTGGGCCGAAACAAGGGCGACGGCAACCATGAAGCAGACCTTGGCCATGGCAATCTCGAAACGAGAATATGTAAGATTGGTCAGGTTTCGAAGAGCCATCGCTGACATCCCTCTGCACCCGTGCACACGAAAACACCCGCGACTGAAGAACGCGCCCTTAAAGGCACGCCACACTCGAACCTTCGATGCCCGACTGGAGCATTGGATGCAGAAATTTGCGCGCAATCAGGTGGGTCGAGCTATCGAGCGTCAGTGCGCACCGAATGTGTTATTCGCCGGGAAGATTGAGGCCGCTACTATGATTTGTGGTTTACGCGATTCTCGTTGGATTTGCTGGTTTTAGGTACACTCACGGCAGCAAAATTCGGCGGGCCGAATCGCTACCGAAGCAAACTGGCCGCTAACTCACAGAATACGTTAGAATTAAAAACGGAGGAGTGGGTGAGCGGTTGAAACCGGCGGTCTTGAAAACCGTTGGGCCCGAAAGGGTCCCGGGGGTTCGAATCCCTCCTCCTCCGCCAGATTTTGTTCAAGGGCCATTCCAGCGGGATCGCTTCTCTAAAACAGAACCTCAAATCGACGCGTTGCGTTCGTCGTCGCGATTTGCCGAACTGTAGCGCAAATGAACTTCTCTCAACAGCCCGCATACGGCCAGATATTCCCTTTCTCCTTTGCGGCGAATGGTTTCGTAGATTTATGTTGCATTTAGATTGGGAAGACTAAGGTGTGGGCTCCGGTGGGAATTCCCTGTGCAGCGTTCATGCTGGTTCTGCGATGTCTTTTCTGACAAAAAGCGGCAGCCTCGATGAAGCTTCGGACCTTTTCAACCCCGGCCACTAATGGAAAGGAAACCATGAAGAGCGGGAACAAAATATCCAGGCGTTCCATTCTAAAATCGACTCTGGCCGGAGCGGCTTTGACTGCTACCGCCACTAAAACGTTAGGATCTCTTGGCAATCGGAAGGCCGCTACCTTTCCCGACGTGCAGGGTCTCACAAAATACGTCGCCGAGTTTACGCAAAAGACCACGTTTGAAGACATTCCCCAGGAAGTTCTGGCCATCGGGAAAAAGTCCATCCTGGATGGCTACGGGCTGGCACTTGCGGGATCGGTTGCCGAGACCGGGGCGCTGAGCCGCGAGTACGTCAAGTCACTGGGAATCTGCGAAGGAAAGGCAACGTTGATTGGCACTCCCTTGAAGTCGGCCCCGCGTTTCGCCGCTTTTGTAAATGGCATTGCCATGCATGCCGACGATTTTGATGACACCCAGCTCGCCGTCGCCCCGGACCGCGTTTACGGGCTGCTGACGCATCCCACTTCTCCGCTGCTGCCGGCGATCTTTGCAACCGCGGAAACGACCCCGGTGAACGGAAAGCAATTTCTTACTGCTTATCAGGTTGGGGTTGAAGTGGAAACGAAAATTGCTGAGGCCATTTCTCCCCGCCACTACGATGATGGTTTCCATTCCACAGGAACCTGCGGCTCATTCGCCTCCACGGCAGCGTGCGCAAGGTTGCGAGCCTTGAGCGTGGAGCAGACGCTCTATGCGTTCGGAATCGTTGGTGCGGAAGCCGCTGGCCTGCGGGAGAACTTTGGTACGATGACCAAGCCTTTCCAGGCGGGACATGCGGCCGAGAACGGCGTGGCCGCAGTGGAATTGGCGAAACTGGGCTGGACAGCAGCGCCGCAAATCCTCGAAGCGGGCCGTGGCTTTTTCCATGCTTACGGAGGTTCTTATGAACCTTCCGCGATCTTGAATCGGTTGGGCAGCCCGTGGACATTTGCAAATCCGGGAGTCTCCATCAAGCCGTATCCCTCTGGATCGTTAACGCATCCCGCAATGACCGCGGCTCTGCGCTTGATCCAAAAATATGACATCCGGCCAGAGCAAATCGAGAAAGTGGATGTAGGAACGAATCACAACATGCCCAACGCACTGATTCACCATCATCCGCAGACCGGGCTTCAGGGAAAATTCAGCATGGAATTCTGCATCGCCATTCTTGTGTTGACGCGCAAAGCCACGTTGGGCCAGTTCACCAATGCGTACGTGCAAAGACCGGAGGTACAGGAAATGATTAAACGAATTAATTTCTACGTGGATCCCGTGGCGGAACAGGCCGGCTTCGACAAAATGACGTCGCTGGTGACCGTCCACCTTAAAGACGGCAGAACTCTGAAGGATCAGGCGGACTTTGCAAAGGGGAGCCCGGCAAATCCCATGACCTTCGAGGAGGTGGCACAGAAATTCCACGGGTGCGCCAGTTATGCAAATTGGCCGAGATCGAAGGCCGACGCCGTTGTGGAGTTTGTTGCCTCTCTGGAGAAGCAACCTGATTGCTCGAAGCTGGCGGCGGCTCTAACGCACGAGGCCGCCTGACCACGTCTGCAGCGAACCATCGCATAACTAGGAAGGCCGAATCCCTTCTCCTTCCCAAACAAACAGCATAGAATAGGCGCGGTAATTTTTCCGGGCCATGCTTGGGTAATCATTACGCCATGACCTCTGAGCCTCTCCCACCCTGCTAACGCATCCGCCCGTAAAATAGAGAGTCAGTAAAACTATGTCCGAAACCCGCAGAATTGCCTGGCTGGTGGCGGCCTGGGCCGTCTTCCTCGGTTTTTACGCCGGGGTCTCTTTCTATTTGAAGCCAGGGGCATCGTTGAGCGCGTTCGGGGATATCATGCAATGCTTCGTCCCTCTGATCGCGAATGCAGGTCTGCTGGTCAATGCGGGGACTCCTCACTGGCGGCGCAACATTTTCTGGATGTTACTGGCACTGAGCACCACGATGTGGATGATGGGGCAGTTTGAGTGGACATACTATGAAGTCTACCTGCACCGGGAAGTGCCCGACCCATTTGCAGGCGACATTATTTTCTTCCTGCGCGGCATCCCGCTGATCGCTGCGCTTGCCCTGCAACCCCACCTGAAGCGCGAAGAATTGCGGATGGGATTGGGGTACCTGGATTTTGCGCTGCTGCTGACGTGGTGGACATTTGCATACGCATTTTTTGTGCTGCCGTGGATGTACGTCAGTTATTCGGGCGCCGCCTATAATTATGCGTTTAACGTCCTGAACACGGTGCAGCAGTTGGTGGTAATCGTGGGCTTCGGCGTGTTCTGGCTGCGAACGCGCAATGCGTGGCGAACCATATACGCTTATCTTTTTACCGCGTCGGCGGTATACATGTTGACCTCCCTGGCCACGAATGTGGCGATATCGCGGCACGACTATTACACGGGAAGTGTGTATGACCTGCCGCTGTTGACCGTGTTTTTTCTTTATGGTCTCGGCGGCTTGGTCGCTTTTCAGCGCAGGCACAAACTCGATCTGCCCGGAGAGGGCAGCCTAACCGGCGCGACAGAGGGCAATGCCAGGGGAACTATCTGGGCCGCGCGGCTGGCGATGGGGGCGGTATTGTCGCTTCCCCTGTTTGCGCTGTACTCGATGCATCTGGAGCGCGACGCCCAGGCAATCCGCGACTTTCGTTTGACGGTGACGCTGATTGCGGCCGTCCCGCTGGTGCTGCTGGTTTTTCTGCGAACCCATCTTGCCGACAAAGATCGCGCGCAACTTCTGGCGAAGTCTGAATCCTCCATTGAGAATCTGCAACGCCTGCAAGCGCAACTGGTGCAGTCTGAGAAATTGATTTCGCTGGGCCAACTGGCGGCGGGAGCGGCGCACGAAATTAATAATCCGCTTACCGCGATTCTCGGCTATTCAGACCTGTTGGCGGACGATCCGGCTTTACCCGACCGCGCGCGAACGGTCGCGGGAAAGATCCGCGAACAGGGAAGGCGGACGCGGAATCTGGTGCAAAACCTGCTGAGTTTCGCGCGACAAGTGCCGCCGGAGCGGACTTTGTTGGACATCAATTCGGTGATTTCAAACGCCGTGCAATTGCGCGCGCTGGACTTACACAAGGGCGGGCCGCGCATTGAAACGGAGCTGGAATCCGTTCTGCCCGGTGTGCGTGGCGACAACAACCAACTGATGCAGGTCTTTTTTAATATTTTGAACAACGCGCTGGACGCGATGGGAAACAACAGCGGTGGCGTGCTGACGATCAAGACGCAGCGCGATCGAGGGAGCGTCGTGATTCTATTTTCAGATACCGGGCCCGGCATCAAGGAACCTCATCGCGTGTTTGACCCGTTCTACACGACGAAGCCGGTGGGAAAAGGAACGGGGCTTGGCCTAAGCATCTGCTACGGCATCGTGCAGGAGCACGGCGGAAAAATCCTTTGCTACAACGGGCAGAAGGGCGGAGCAGTGTTTCGCGTGGAACTGCCGGCGGTACTCGCGGTTTTGCCGACCAAGGGAACAGGCGCAACCCCGGTACCGAGCAAGCAACCTTAAACAGAACATTGCGGCGACGGCGGCGTAAGTTTGCAGCGGTGGGATGAGAAGCGCTGATAACTGAGTTTGCGGGCAAGGGTGTCCGCAAAAGGCTGGAACATGAATGAAATCGCGATCCGCACGGAACAGTTGACGCGGCGATTCGGGGCGCTGACCGCGGTGGATTCCGTGGACCTTCGCGTGAGTGCCGGGCAGTTTTTCGGATTCCTTGGACCCAACGGCGCGGGAAAATCCACGACCATCAAGATGCTGACAGGCTTGCTGGCGCCGACTTCCGGGCGAATGGAATTGCTGGGCCTGGATTTCCAGCAGAACCCGATCGAGGTGAAACGCCAGATCGGGGTGGTCCCGGAAGGGATGGGATTGTTTGAGCGGCTCACCGGCAGCGAATACCTGCATTTTGTCGGGCGCATGTACGGCCTGGACGGCACGACCACGGAAAGAAGGACCGCGGAACTGCTGGAGTTCATGCAACTGGCTGACCGGGAGAAAACGCTGATTGCCGACTATTCGCACGGCATGCAGAAAAAGCTGGCGCTGGCCGCCGCGGTGATTCACGGGCCGCGGATTCTCTTCCTGGACGAGCCGTTTGAGGGCGTGGATGCGCTGGCCGCGGGCGCGCTGAAAGCGCTGCTGGGACGGATGACCGAGCGCGGTGCAACGATTTTTCTGACTTCGCATGTATTGGAGATTGTGGAGCGGTTGTGTAGCCATGTGGCGATCATTCACCAGGGGCGCCTGGTCGCGCAGGGATCCTTGGAAGAATTGCGCGCGGGAGTTCCCGGGGCGCAAGGTGAAAAGAAAACCCTGGAAGAGATATTCCTTTCGATTGTGGGACAAAGCGGCGGCGAGCAGTCACGGCTGGAGGAGTTGACATGGCTGACCTGATCCGGATGCCGGGTGTGGCCGAACAGTTGAAACTCGTCGCCGGCTTGCGCTGGAATCTGTTGAAAAACAGTTTGCAGCGCAAGAACAACCGCTGGGATTTGGCCGGAATGATTCTTGCCGCGGCCGGAAGCGCGGTGATGGTGGTGGGGCTGTGCGTGGCGTTTTACGCGGGCGCTTATTTTTTCCTCACCAGAGGCCGGGCCAGTTGGATGTCCCTTTTGTACTGGGCGATCTTCATGTGGTGGCAGGTGGTCCCCATTCTTGTGGCTGGGTTTGGCGCGAATTTTGAGTTCCGGAACCTGCTGCGATTTCCGTTGAGCCTGCGAGCGTTCTACATTCTGGGATTTGGCTACGGCTTCGCGGATTTTGCGGCAGTGTCCTCTATCTGCTGGATTGCGTCCATGCTGGTGGCGACGGCGATGGGGGAAATCGCGCTGCTTCCCGTGATGATGATCGTGAGCGTGTTGTTTATTCTGGTGAATGTGACGCTGGAGAGGCTGATTGGCTCCTGGCTGGAAAGAATTTTGGCGAATCGGCGGGTGCGGGAATTGCTGGTGGGATTGTTTGTGTTGTCGATGGTTTCCATGAACTTCCTGAATCCGGCACTTCAGAAGTGGGGAGATCACGGCACGCGGCCGCGCATTGCTAATCTGTTACCTTATTTTTCATGGCTCCCGGGCTCATTGGCCGGGAATATCCTGGCCGGGGCGAGCGGGAGAGATTCGCAAGCCGTGTTTTTTGGAGTCACGGGGCTGTTCGTGTGGCTCGGCGTGACCAGCGGCCTGCTCTGGTTTCGGTATAAAGCGCAGTATCTGGGAGAAGAATTAGGCGAGAGCGCGGCGCCTTTGGCAGTCAAGCGCGGAACTCGCAAACAGGCAGCCTCGCCGAGGTTGCCGGGTTTTGTCTCGCCCCCTGTCGCCGGTGTGATGCGCAAGGAATTCCACTACCTGACGCGAAACGGATTTTCGTTCATCACGTTGATACTTCCGCCCGTGATGGTGGTCTTTTTTTCGATGCAGTTTGCCGGCAACAATTCCCCGTTGAAGGAACACGGTTTGGCGCCGCAAACGTTTTTCCCGGCGATGATGGCTTACCTGATTCTGATGCTGCTTTCACCGGCGTACAATTCGTTCGCATTTGAGGGACATGGGATTCAATCGTATTTCATGGCCCCGGTGAGGATGCGCGACATCCTGGTGGGGAAAAATCTGTTTCTGGTGTGCGTGGTGACGGCTGAACTGACGATTTCGTTGGGCGTTCTGGTCTGGCGGATTGGATTTCCCGGCCTGCCATTGTTTCTTTCGACGATTGCCGCGGCGGCGTTTGCGGTAATGGGGCAGCTGACGATAGCCAACTGGTCTGCGCTGAGTTTCCCGAAAAAGATGGAGATCGGAAAATTGAAGGGCCAGCGGAATTCCGGTGTGGCGGTCTGGACGGCATTTGGCGTGCAGATTCTCCTCGCCGGAATCGCCACGGTCGTATTGCTGGCAGGCCGATGGCTGGGAAATCCGTGGCTGCCCGCGGTTTTGTTTGCGGGATTGACCGCAGGCGCACTGGGGGGTTACGTCGCCTCGCTGGACCCGCTGAGCACTCTCGCGGAGCGCAAGAAAGAATTGCTGATCGAAACACTTTGCCGGTAGGCCAATCCACCCGTTATGATGCTTCCTCGCGATTCCTAATCGAGAGGGCCAAATATGAATGGGTTCACCCGTTTCGTCGCCGCCGCGCTGTTTCTCGCCTCGGCTGCCGGAGTTTCTTCCGCACAAACCAAAAATAATCCTGCGATTCCGGCCGATACACCGGCGATATCCGGGTACGAGCAGGAGCTTGCGAAGGAGCTTGCGGGCGAACTAAAAGAGTTTTCACCGAAAACGGATAACCTGGGAAATGTGTGGGTGGAATTCGGCAGCGGGCAGCCGCACCGGCTGATCGCGACGGCAATGGATCAACCCGGTTACGTGGTGAGCGCGATTACATCCGAGGGCTATTTGCGGGTGCAACGGCTGCCGCAGGCTGCGCCGAATGGGGTGTTTGACGCGCTGAATTTTGCGCAGCCGGTGTGGGTGCTGACGCGCGGCGGGAAAAAAGTGAACGGCGTGTTCGCGGGGCTTTCGGTGCACTTGCAGCCGGGGCGCGTGAACGGCCCCAAGATGAATCATCCCGATGAAATGTACGTGGACCTCGGCGCGAAGAGTGCGGACGAGGTGCGTGCCGCCGGAGTGGATGTGCTCGATCCAGTTGTGCCGCAAACCAACTGGATGACCATTGGGAAAAGTGGAGTGGCGGGATTAGGGGCTCTGAATCACGTCAACATCGGAACATTGACGACATTAGTCCGCGAGATGAAGGCGTCGAAAGCAAAAGGGACGACGACAATTGCATTCCTGGCGCAGGAATATACGGGAGCGCGGGGACTGAACCGGATTCTGACGGGGATCCAGCCGAGCGAGATGATTTTTGTGGGGAGGGTACGGCCGGAACAATCGGCGGACGGCAAGGTGGTTCCGGAGGCGCCGAAACCGGGAGCGGGAGCTGTTCTCGGTTCGCCATCGGCAGCGACAGAGGCTGGACAGAAATTCGTCAAAGAGCTGCAGGCGATTGCGGAAAAGATTCAGATCAACAGTATGAGCGTGGCCGCGGCGGCTCCCCGGATTGTAAGCTATACGAAGAGCGCGGAGCTTCCGGAACGTTTCGTGGAGTTGGGAGTACCGACACTTTGGCCGGTGACTCCCGCCGAATATGCATCGTGGCAGGATGCCGGCCAGGTACAAAAATTGTTGGAAGCGTACCTTGAGGTCCAGAAGCCCGCCGGAGCGCTGGGAGGCGGCATTGGCGGGGGCTCGGAGCAAAACGTGTTACAGGCGCTTGTCGAAGCGTACGGACCGAGCCGGCACGAGGAAGCGGTGCGGCAGGTGGTGCTGAACCGGCTGGACCCGCGACTGCGCAACAGGGTGACGTTGGATGCCAGCGGCAATCTGGTCCTTCATTTTGGAGAAGGAAAGAAGGATGCAAAAACGCCGCGTATCGCGATCATGGCCCATATGGATGAGATTGGTTACGAGGTGAAGAAGATTGAAGACGACGGGCGAGTGCAAGTGGACTCGCTTGGCGGCGGCTACATGCAATATTTCCTGGGGCATGTGGTTCTGGTGCACAAGAAAGATGGAAGCAAGGCCGGCGCAGTGCTGGAACTGCCAAACGGGTGGGACAAAACCGGATTTGAATGGCCGTTGAGCTTCCGTTCGATGGATGAGCCGGCGCGGATTTATGTGGGAACGCAGTCGAAGAAGGAAACCGAAGAGTTGGGAATTGCGCCTGGTGATTTCGTGACCATACCGAAAGAGTATCGCCAATTGCTGGGCACACGGGCCAATGGACGCAGCTTTGACGATCGCGTCGGATGCGCCGCATTGATCGCGGCGGCGAATGCGATTGGGCCGGAGTTGCCCGGCCGCGATGTGACATTTGTGTGGTCCACTCGCGAAGAGCTTGGCTTGGAGGGTGCCGCCGCGTTCGCCGAGCACGCCGCGAAGGAAGGACGCTCGCCGGATTTCGTGTTTGCGATAGATACGTTCGTCAGCTCCGATTCGCCGCTGGAGTCCCCGCGCTTTGCCGATGCAAAAATCGGAGACGGCTTTGTGGTGCGGGCAGTGGACAATTCGAACACCGCGCCGCGCGAGTACGTGGATCGCGTGGTGGCCATGGCGCGTGAGCATGGCATCCCGGTGCAATACGGCGTGACCGGAGGCGGGAACGATGGAGCCGTTTTCCTTCGGTATGGTTCGGTGGATGTGGCAATGGGCTGGCCGCTGCGGTACGCGCACTCGCCCGGAGAAGTGATTGATACAAAGGATGTCGATGCCCTGGGCAAGATCGTGGAAGCGGTGGCGCGGCAGTGGTGAAACGAGCGACTGGCTAGCGGGAATTCAGCAGGGCAGCATAGCGTTCGGCGATAGCCGGCCAGGCAAAATGAGCCTGGTAAGCTGCGCAGCTTCGAGAGGACAATTCAGCACGCAGGTTTGCATCGGACAGAACGCGAACGAGTGCATCGTTGAGTTTGCCTGGATCGCCGGGAGCGACCAGAACGACACCCGCGTCCGTGATGGGCGGAGCGGTTTCCGAGTTTGAATAGGCAATGACAGGGAGACCGGAGGCAATCCCGGCAATAGCGCTGCTGCGGCGCGTGGAAATACCGTTGCGAACGAAGAGGAGCACATCGCAACCGGCCAGCCGATTCACAACCCGTTCGGGATCAACAACACCTTCGATGGACAGCTCTACCGGTAAATTCAAAAAGCCTTGACAAAAGACTTCCTCGCGCAATTCGGAATGCCTGCCGAACACCGACAATCGAATACGCCCAAGTTTCCTGGCGGCATACTGCAAGGCGGCAAGAATCTGTTGTGTTTCCCGAGCGCCTTGGTCGCCTCCGGTGATGCTGAAGACTCCGATTGTTGGAAGACTGCTTGCTTCGCGCGGGGAAACAATTTCAGGAAAAGGCAGGTTGGCGCCGACGGGAATAAAGGCGGCATTCGACGGTGTCCTCTTCAACCAGGAAAGCTTTTCCGGCGGCACGGTAAAGATGGCGAGATCGGCAAGGTCGAGAGCGCGGCGCATGGTGCGGCGTTGTACGCGGTGACGCAAGCGGTCGATGAGCCGAGGACTGGAAAAGGGTTCAACGTCGTGGAAGACGACGGCAACGCGCGCGCCCGCGGATTTCAGCATGCGCAGGACCGGCGGGAATTTAAGGGGGAAGCCGCGGGCAGACCAGGCCAGGGCTGTGTACTGCACCAGCACCCAGGTGTCGCGCCATCCCGCCGATTGCAAGCGCAGTGCGCGCAGCGACTGGCGCCAGCCATGAAGTTCCCACGGCACGCGGCGAATCTGCAACTGATAATCGTGAGCCAGAAGCGCGCTACCCAGATAGCGGCAATATTCTTCGACGGCGTCGGTGGGCACATCCTTGCGGCCGAGAAGAGCGATGAGCTGGCGCGTCATTGAGGCATGGCCAGCACATGAGTGTCGTCAAGAATTTGGCAACGGTAACCGCGGGCGGCAAATTGCTCGAGCAAGGCGCGATGATTTTCCGGACTGTGCATTTCCACCAGACAAATTGGGCGCTTGCCAGACAACAATCGCGCGGCTCCTTGAAAAACCGCGACCTCGGCGCCTTCGACGTCGCACTTCAAAAAATCGGGTGGCGGATTTGAGGCGGTGTACTGGTCGAGCGAAACGGCTTCGACGGTGATGGCGCCGCCCGCGGCCCCGTCCGTGGAGACATGGCCCAGGCCACGGTCGGGAGAAGTGTTGGGGTCAACCCGCTCAAATGAGACGCTGGCGGGTTCGGACCAGACAGCCTTTTGTTCGACGCGCGCCTGGACGAACTGATTGCGCGCAAGATTTTCGCGTAGCCGGTCCGCGATTTCCGGATCGGCTTCGAACGAGACGACGCGCCCCTGCGGCCCCACCAGGCGCGCGGCCATCAGCGAAAAGAATCCGATGTTCGCGCCAACGTCGTAAAACGTCATGCCGGGCCGCAAGTGATCGGTCAGCGCTTTCTGCACCTGCGGCTCCCCGATTCCCTGCCGGACATTCCGGCCGGTCCGGGGATTCAAGCGAATCCAGAGCCCTTCGCAAGGACCGTGCTGGATTTGTACCCAGATCAGCGAATCGCGCGGGACAAGTTTCCGGCTGGTCCAGCTGAGAAAATCGCCAAGCAGCGGCACCCGGCGCAACCCGGAGAATGCGGGGGCAGCACGCAACAGCAGGTTCGCGAGGCGGCCGGTGGATTCCGCCATTTATTTCTCCACGAGAGAACTTCCCAGAAACAGGGCATCCATGCCGGAGCTGAAAAATGTGCGAATCGCGTCGGTCGGGGTGTGCACGATGGCTTCGCCGCGAAGATTGAATGATGTGTTCATCACCACCGGAACACCGGTGCGCTTGCCGAACTCGTCAATCAGCCGGTAATAGAGCGGATTGATATCCTTTTCGACGGTTTGCGGACGAGCGCTGCCATCCACGTGGGTGACCGACGGGATGACGCCGCGCTTTTCCGGGCGCACCTGCGCGGTGAGAATCATGAACGGAGAATCGTAAGCGGACTCCAGATATTCCGGCGCGGCTTCTTTCTTGAAAGAAGGAGCAAACGGGCGCCACCATTCGCGGAATTTCACGGCATTGTTCACTTTAATGTTCATTTCCGGATCGCGCGGGTCTGCCAGGATGGAACGGCTGCCGAGCGCGCGCGGACCGAACTCCATGCGGCCCTGATACCAGCCGAGTATCTTCCCCTGCGACAACCATTCCGCGGCGGTCGCGGCGGGATCAGAAAGGCGCGAGGCGCGGATCTTGTAGGTCTTCAGCGCGGTTTCGATGGCGTCGTCATCAAACGACGGGCCGAGATACGCGTGGCGCATGGCCCGCAGGGGGAGACTCGCTCCGCCATCCAAAAATGGCGCCAGGGCGGCGCCCAGCGCCACTCCGTCGTCGGAAGCGGCCGGCTGCACAAAAAGCTTTTCGATCATCCCTGAGGCAACGATTTTGCCGTTGGCCTTGGAATTTAGTGCCACACCGCCGGCGAGGCAGAGATTCTTGCTGCCGGTTCTTTCAAGAGCCATGCGAACAACGCTAAACATGGCCTGCTCGCACATGTCCTGGACGGCATAGGCAATGTCCTTGTGCCGGTCGTTGATGTCGCTCTCCGGCTCACGGGGCGCGCCGAGGGAAACTGGGAAATTGGCGTAGGGGCCGGAACCATTGCCGATCAGGCGGTCAACGTGAACTTTGTAAGGAGCAGCTTCTGCCTCGAGAAACATACGCAAATCCACGCCCGGATGGCCGTAGGGCGCAAGGCCCATCACCTTCCATTCATCGGCGTTCGGCGTAAAGCCCAGAAAGCCGGTGAACTGCGCATAGAAGAGCCCGAGCGAGTTGGGCCAGTTGATGGTAAGGACATGCTCGACGCGGCCTTTGCTACCGCGCCAGATGGAGGTAGCCTCCCAGGCGCCGCGGCCATCCATCACGACCACGGCAGCATCGTCGAAGCCGGAATACGAATAGCTGCTGAGCGCGTGGGCCAGGTGATGGTCAACAAAGCGGTAGCGGGCCTTGGTGGGGCCAAACTGCAGGCGGAACGGATTTTCGCCGCCGTGCTGGTGCTGCATGCTGGCGAAGTGGCGCGTGGAATTCAGAACATTCAGGTAAGAGGCGGGCCAGCGGCCGGTGGCGTAGAGGCCCAGGTCTTTGCGAAACGTTGCGCCAGGCGGTTGCCAGCCGACACAGACTTCATCCACCTGGGCGGCGGTGATTTTGGCGAAATCGAGGCAGGCCTGAATGGCAAGAGCCGGAAA
>DASSGJ010000032.1:0-49100 GCA_035693545.1 Candidatus Acidiferrum sp. | reverse complement strand
GTAGCCCTTTGGATTATCTCCGCCGCGCTCGACATCGAGGATCTTTACGCCTGAGCCGGATGCGTCCCATGCAGGGAATTGTGGGTCGGGAAGAAATTTTGGATCGGCGGCAAGCTTTACGGCTTTCGGGGTCCAGATGCCGGAGAGTTGGTGGTGGCCGTGGCCTCCGTGGACGCCGCCCCAGCCGTTGATGACGATGTTGGGGCGGAATTCCCGGATGACGCGGACCATGTCTTCCATAACGGGGTCGCCCCAGACTTTTTCGGTTTCTTCGGGAGTCTTGGAGAAGCCGAAATCCTTGGCGCGCGTGAAATAGAGTTTGACGCCGTAGCCGCGTGTGGCGGCGAGAAGTTCCTGGGTGCGGATAAGGCCGAGCTGCGGAGCCTGTTCGGGGCCGAGCGCATTCTGGCCGCCTTCACCGCGGGTGATGGAGAGCAGCGCGACGTCCGCGTGCAGCCCGCGGGCAAGATAGGTGAGGATAGCGGAGCTTTCGTCATCGGGATGCGCAGTAATGTAGAGGATGCGCGTGGTGACACGGGCGGCGTCGATGGCTTCGATGGTTTCGGGAAGTCCAGGGCCCGTGCCGGGGGCGGGAGGGAATTGCGCGCGCGTCGCGGAGGAGAGGAGTGCAGTTGCGAGTAAGAGTGTTGCCAGGCGGATGCGGTTCAAAAGGCCTCCCTGATTGGCCGATAGTGTTAGAAGTTGAGGTCCTTCGCGCATCCTCATCGGATGCTCTCAGGATGACAAATTGTGCATTTCGCGACCAAGGCGCCCGCCTCAGAAGGCGGCCGCTACACAGGCTTTGCGAAGGGCCATTCTCTCATTTCCCGCGCGCGAATTAAAAATGCCGTTGCGCCGAGCGCGATTTCCAGCAGGCCCCATTTTCGCGCCGGGCCGGTCTGCCAGAAAAGCCAGGCCCAGCCGAACATGGTGAGCACCGCGGGCACGGGATACAGCCACATTTTAAACGGCAGCTTTTCCGAGCCCAAGCGGCGGCGCAGCAGCATCACTCCCACGGCCTGACCAATGAACTGCACGATCAGGCGCATGGCAAGAATGCCGGCGATGGCGGTTTCCAGTTTAAGAATGATGCTGAAGAGGAACGCCAGCGCCCCGAGTATTAGAAGCGAAATGTGGGGAAAATGTTTCGTCGGATGCACTTTGGCGAAAACGGGGAAGAAATTTCCGTCGAGCGCGGCGGAATAGGGCACGCGGGAATAGCCTAGCAGTAGCGAAAAGACGGAAGCGAGCGCGATCCAGAGAACCATCCAGGTAACAAAGTGCGCGGCGCCGGTGCCGTAGAGGCGCTCAACAAAAAGGCTGGCGATGAACGGCGAGTTTTGCGCTTCGCGCCAGGGAATCACGCCCAGGAGGCCGGTTTGCAGCGCGAGATAGAGAAGGGTAATGCCCACGATCGAGAGAAAAATGCCGCGCGGTACGTTCTTTTCGGGTTCGCGAATCTCTCCACCCAAATTGCAGACATTGTAGTAGCCCCAGTATGTGTAAACGGTGTTGATCATCGCGGCGCCGAGTCCGGCGAACCAAATCGAGTTGAGATGAAACGCACCCGGAGGAAAATCGAATGCGAGTTTCGGATCGAAGTGGCGGATGCCGCCCCAGATCAGCCAGAGCAATGTGCCGACTACACCAGTCCATAGAAGAATGGAAATCTTGCCAATGGTTTGAATGCGCCGGTAGAGCAGCACAACCAGCAAGATGACGAGGCCGCCGGAGACGGCTTTGGCCTCCCATCTGGTGAGTGGATAGAGGTAACCGAGGTAACGGGCAAACCCAATAGAGGCGGACGCAACGGAAAGAGGAGCGGCTACAAAAACTTGCCAGACGAAAAGGAACGACATCAGGCGGCCCCAGCGGCCGGGGCCGTAGGCTTCGCGAAGGAAGACGTAGGTGCCGCCGGCTTTTGGCATCGCCGCGCCGAGTTCGGACCAGACGAAGCCGTCGAGCGTGGCGAGAAGCGCTCCCGCGAGCCAGGCGATGAGGGCTTGCGGTCCGCCCATGGCCTTGATGACGAGGGAACTCACAACGAACGGGCCGATGCCGACGATCTCGATCATGTTGAGGGCGACGGCTTCCTTGAGGCCGAGGCCGCGCTCGAGCGAAGGTTGGGATTGGGCGAGCGGGGAAGATGGAGGGGAAAGAGGCATGAGCAGCGAGAATAACAAATGAGAGGAGAAGAGCACAGGCAAGAGTGCCTGTGCCACAGGTGCGCTAGTGCGATTTGGAATTTGTTTTGCGGCGGCAGGACGGGGCAGATTACACTCGTAAACGAGAGAGCGTAGGCCCGCCGGGCTCTCCCCTTAAATAATGAAACGAGCCTCTATTCTGCTGGCGCTGGGCGTGTGCGCGTTACTGCTCGCACCGTCACGCGCCGCCGGAACCCTTTCGCTGCCGCCGGGCACCGACACGATTCTCGAACATATTTATTCGGGTCGCAGCGATCTGGCGATTCCGGAGGCGCAGGCGATGCAACGGGAGCAGCCGGAGCACCCGCTGGGCTATTTGCTGGAAGCGGAGGCGCGCTGGTGGCAGATCTGGTGCCTTTCAGCGGAATACAAATACGGAATGAATCTTCCGCGGCACCGGGGCAAAGCGGCAGGGGACCAGGTGTATCTGGAAGTGGTGACGAAGGCAGAGGCGCTGGCGGAAGCAAGCCTTGCGAAACACGAAACGCCGGAGATGCACCTTTACGCAGGAATGGCTGGAGGGCTGGCAGCCCGGATGTACGGCTTGCGCGCCGAAAATCGTGCGGCGGCCCGGGCGGGCGTGCGCGCGCGAGAACATTTTTTGCGCGCGCTTGCCCTGGACCCCTCTCTGGCCGACGCCAACATGGGCCTGGGACTCTACAACTACTATGTGGACACGCTTTCAACGATCGCGCGGGTGCTGCGCTTTTTTATGGGCATCCCCGGCGGTTCGAAAGAAGACGGCATCCGGCAATTGCACACGGCCATCGATCATGGGCAGTTGACGCCGGCGCTGGCGCGCTTCTACCTGGCGGTCTGTCTGCACCTTTACGATCAGAAATACGAGCAGGCGCTGCGGGTGGCGACGCCGCTGGTGGAAAAGTATCCGGAGAATCCGATTTTCCGGCTGGTGCGCGGCGACCTGTATGGAAAGCTGGGAAGAAAGCCGTTGGCGATTGCGGATTACCGCGCGGCGGCAGCGATCCCGATCAATGATGCAGGCTGCCGAAAGCGGATCGAGCAGCTGGTGAAGGAGTCGCTGGCGGCCCAAGGAGCGGGGCAGTCGAAAGGCGACTCCGGGCTTTGAGCCTGCGGCGGCCTGCGCCATAATAGGGGCCTGGGTTTGTGGGCAGGAGTCAGGTACCGAGTCCCAAGGGGATCTGCGGGGGGCCGGTCAACGCGGCCACGCTTTTTCGCATCTCAACCCAAACAGTCAGGCGAAGTTCTTTTCTTTCCCGAGAAGAGAGAAACGGACGCGCAGGTGAGTTTTGCTCGAAGGAGTTTCCATGAAGCGGTTTTGGACAGCGATGGCTGTCGCAGGTTTCGCATTCGCATTGCTGGCCGGATGCAATGATTACAACAACTCGATCCAGTACAACACCGGGGCGACGCTGACAAACGTGTCGCCCAGCGGATTGCCTGCGGGAAGCGGGTCGTTTCTGCTGACGGTGAACGCCAACCAGTTTAACGGGTTCAACAGCACCAGCGTGATTCAGTGGAACGGGCACAAACTGCCGACGTCGCTTTTTGTGGATCCGACCACTTTAACTGCCACGGTTACGGCGGACCTGCTGGCGAAGCCGGGAACGGCACTTGTCAACACGCTCACAGCGCAGTCCGGCACGGGCCAAAACGGGCTTTCGAACACGATCGCGTTCAACATTTACGGAACACCAAACCCGGTGCCGACGCTGACTTCGGTTACCCCGGGAACGGCGTCAGCCTGCGGGACGAGTTGCACTGCTTCGGTGACGATCACCGTGGCGGGAACCAATTTTCTGCCTACCTCCAACAATGGGGGATCGCTGGTGACGTTTGCGGACAAATTGACGCCGATGCAGCAGCCCACGGCGCTGACGATCACCAGTTTCTCCGACACGGAATTAAAGGCGGTGATTCCAGGCGCCTTCCTTGCGAATGATGATACAGCGGTGATCCAGGTGATGAATCCTGGCAACGGCCCCTGCAATCAACCCAGTTGTCTCCCTCTGGTGGGGGGTGGGAACAGCAGTCCATTCTCGTTTGTGATTGGCAACGGCGCGCCCGCTGCGGCGGTCGCGGCGGAGACGCCGGCAATCAGTCAGGATGGCCGGTACGTTGTTTATGGTTCGCCGCAGAACCAGGTGAATCAGATTTTGTTGAAGGATACGTGCGTCGGCGTTGCGAACGGGTGCAGCGTGAACACCCGCGTGGTTTCTGTTGCAGCGGATGGAACCGCGGGGAATGCGGACAGCCATAATGCGGTGGTGACTCCAGACGGGCGGTACGTGGCGTTCAGTTCCGCGGCGACGAATCTAGTGGAAGGCGCGGCGGCGGGGCGGCAGGTCTACGTGCACGATACCTGCATCGGTGCGGAGAATTCCTGCAAAGCTTCCACGACATTGATTTCGATTGACCAGCAAGGCGCGTTGAACGGGACGGAGAGCATTTTGCCTTCGATCAGTTCAACGGGCAGATATGTGGCATTCGTGGCCATCACGCCGAGCCATCCGGCGAAGTTCGCCGGTGGGGCCGCGGCGAATGTGCAGGCTGCGCCGAACAGCGGGCTGCGGCAGGTATTTTTGCGCGACACTTGCCTGGGCGCGACGAGTTGCACACCGAAGACCACGCGAATTTCGATGATGCCGGGCGATGCGCCGGCGAATGGAACGAAACCCTCCGGGCCCGCGATCAGCGGAGCAGCGAAGCAGATTGCGCTGGCCGACGGGAAGAACGCGACCGTGTTCACACCGACGGTGGCGGTGGATGAGAATGTGGTGCTGGCGACTCCGAAAGAGCAATAGGACGCGAGTATTCCCCTATTAAGCGGTAGCGTTGCTCCCGCACTCAAGAAAACTAGTTGAACCGGACTTTGATGTCGGGGCGCTTTTCCAGGCGCACGGAATCGACGAAGCGTACCTGGCGCTCGTCGAGCGTCAGAATCATCGAAGAGGTGCGGATACCCTCGCCGAAGAAGCGTACGCCCTTCAGAATGTTTCCGTCGGTGACACCGGTGCAGGCAAAGATGATCTTCTTACCCGGCGCGAGATCTTCGGTGTCATAGATGCGCTTGGTGTCGGTGACGCCCATTTTTGCGAGACGTTCCGCGTCCTGGGGTTTGCTGATCACCAGGCGCGCCAGGATCTGGCCGTTGAGGCATCGCAAAGCCGCGGCGGTGAGCACGCCTTCCGGCGCGCCGCCGGTTCCCATCAGCATGTGGACGCCGGTGCCAATGACGGCAGCGGAAATCCCGGCAGACAAATCGCCGTCGCCGATCAGGCGGATGCGCGCACCGACCTTGCGAATTTCTTCGATCATTTTTTCGTGGCGGGGGCGGTCGAGAACCATGACAACAAGATCTTCCACGTCACGGTCCAGGCGCTTGGCCACGGACTTCAGGTTGTCGGCGACCGGCGCGTCGAGCTCCACCGCGCCCTTGCACGATGGGCCGACCACGATTTTTTCCATATACAGATCGGGAGCATGAAGCAAGCCGCCCCTTTCACTGGCGGCAAGAACGGCGATTGAATTGGGCGCGCCGGTGGCGCAGAGATTGGTGCCTTCGAGCGGGTCGACGGCAATATCCACCAAAGGAAAAACGGACTTGGGCGCGTGCTGGGCGAGGCCGACTTTTTCACCGATGTAGAGCATGGGTGCTTCGTCGCGTTCGCCTTCGCCGATGACGATCGTGCCGTCCATCTCGAGCTGGTCCATCGTTTTGCGCATGGCTTCGACGGCGACTTCGTCGGCTTTGTGGCGATCGCCAAAGCCCATGGTGCGGGCGGCAGCGATGGCGGCATTTTCGACGACGCGCAAAAATTCAAGACTGAGTTGTTCTTCCATAGTGGCGCCCTCCGCGGACGCAATCTTAGGGCAAACTGCGGCTTAAGGTCGATAGGGGTGTGGGAAGCGATGAAGCGAGCCCGGCAACCGTGCGGGGCAATCACACTCCGGCAATCGTGTCATTGTACTTGTTCTTTGCCCGGAAGTGGACGAATAAGCCCGTTGATAAGGAACGGGTCGGTAAATTCGGTCATTTCGCCGGCGCGCTTTTCCTTTACCGGGAGGAGACGCGCGGAGAGCGGCTTATTCCATTTGACGGAGAGCGTGGCGACGTCGCCGATGATGCGGGCGAGATCCTGAACGGAGGTGTCGCCGGGGAGAGGAATGGTGTCGAGGCCGGTCGCGCAGACGGCGGAGTAGCTGAGAAGTTGATCGAGAGAAAGCCGGCCCTGATTCCAGCGATCCGCCAGGACTGGGTCTTCGAGAACGGGAAGCATCACGCCGGAATAGCCGGTGCGGCGCGCGCCGATGTCCTTTAAGGCAGAGGTGATGACGCCGACGGCGGTCATCGTGCCGCTGGAGCCGAGCGGCTGCTTGGAAATGGTTTCGATGGCGGCTCCGATAGAAGCTCCTTGGGACGAGGCGGGGGAGAGATCGAGCCCCATGTAAATCCAGCCCTGCTCGCGGTCAATGCGCAGGCCGGCGTCTTCGATGTCGAACGCGGCGTTGAAGAAAGCGTCGACGATCTGGCGCTTGGCTGCGACGAGATCGGGAGCGTTTTGCGCGGCCGCGTTGAGCAGGCCGGCGGATGCAAGGCCGATGGCGAACTGGCGCCCTGCGCCGGTGTGATATGCGCCGGGGAAGAAGGGCGAATACGGCGGGACGCCGGCGTTGGCGGCGAAGTGGAAGTTACCTTCGCTGTGTGCTGTGGTTTCCGAGAGTTTTTTGATCACGCGGGCGGCGGCGTTGACGGCGGGCCAGTTGATGCCGGAGTCGTTGGTCACCGCGAGGCTGCCGAAAATGTTTTTTGTGTTTTGCAGCACGGCGACGAGGAGATCGGCCTGGGCGTCGCCGTCATTGCCGCCGAGATAGGCGGAGCCGATGGAGAGACGGACGTGGTTCTGGTCGGCAAGGCCGTCAAGATTCTTGAAGAAACGGATGGCATCATCGGTAGAAAGGCCCTTGGTGTATTCGGGGAAGGGTTGGGTGACGATACGAAGCGTTTCCACCGCGTATCCGCGGGATTCGAACACAGTTTTCGCATAGCCGAGAAACTTGGCGGTTTCCGCGAACTGTAACTGGTATTGCGAGCGGTCCAGATTGATGAAAGCGGTGATGGTGCGGACGTGCGGCTTCGTGCTTGCGGGAGCTTTGGCCGGTGCCGGGGTTTGCGAAGAGGCCAACGGGGTGAATGCAAACAGCGCGAGAAGAACCGAGGCGAAAGTTTTGCAATAGTTTTTCATGGGATTACACAAAGGCGGAAATGCCCGTGATTTTTTCTCCGATGATGAGTTTGTGAATGTCGTTGGTGCCTTCGTAGGTGTAAACGCTTTCGAGATTGTTCATGTGGCGCATGATGCAGTAGTCGTCAACGATGCCGTTGGCTCCCAGAATGTCGCGGGATTTGCGAGCGGTTTCCAGCGCGATGCCGACATTGTTCATCTTCAGCATGGAGATGTGCGAAGCGTCGGCTTTGCCTTTGTCTTTCAGGCGGCCGACGTGGAGCGCGAGCAGCTGCCCTTTGACGATTTCGGTGATCATCCACGCCAGTTTTTCCTGAACAAGCTGGTGCGAGGCGATGGGTTTGTTGGCGAACTGCTTGCGCGTTTTTGCGTATTGCAGCGCCGTGTCATAACACGCCATGGCCGCGCCGAGCGCTCCCCAGCCGATTCCGTAGCGGGCCTGATTCAGGCAACTGAGGGGGCCGCGCAATCCCGTGACGCCTGGAAGAAGATTCTCTTCGGGGATGGCGCAGTCGCTGAACGAAAGACCTGAAGTGACCGATGCGCGCAGCGACCATTTGCCGTGGACGTCCCAGGCCTTGAAGCCAGCCATCCCTTTCTCCACCAGGAAGCCGCGTATCTTTTCATCTTCGCACTTGGCCCAGACGACGGCGACATCCGCGAGTGAGCCGCTGGTGATCCACATTTTTTCGCCGTTCAGGATGTACTGGTTTCCCTTTTTCACCGCGCGGGTCAGCATGCCGCCGGGGTTTGAGCCGAACTGCGGCTCGGTGAGGCCGAAGCAACCGACAGCTTTGCCGGATTGCAGCCGCGGCAGCCATTTCTCTTTTTGCGCATCGCTGCCGAAGGAATGAATCGGGTACATCACCAGCGCGCCCTGCACGGAGACAAAACTTCGCAGGCCGGAGTCGCCGCGCTCAAGTTCCTGGGTCATCAGCCCGTAAGCGACGTTGGACATTCCCGCGCAACCATAACCGTGAAGATTGGCGCCGAAAAAGCCGAGTTCGCCGAGTTGCGGGATCAGGTGCTTCGGAAAAGTGCCTTCGCGGCTGTGTTTTTCGATGATGGGGATGATTTCGTTGTCAACGAACTGGCGGGCGGTCTGTCGGACAAGCTTTTCCTCGTCGTTGAGCTGGGAATCAAAATCGATGAAGTCAACACCAGGAAAAGAGGGCATGAACGGTCCTTCGTCCGGCAAACGCGACGAAGGAAGTGTAGCAAGGCGGTTCAGGAGGCGGCAAGAAAACCAGGGGATTGCGGCGGAGCGGGTAAACTGGAGTGGCACTGGAAAGGACAAGCGGCGTGGCGAAACGAGCGGTGAAGAAGCTGAATCCGGACATTCTGATTTTTGACGTGGATGGCGTGCTGATTGATGTGAAGGAGACATTCTGGCGGTCGGCGCTGCAGACGGTGGAGAAACTGACGGGGAAGAAAGCGGCCTGGGCGGAACTTCACAAATGGAAACGCCAAACGGGGAATAACGACGACTGGATGATGGTCTCGCGCTGGGCGACGGCAAGAGGCGTGCCGACGACGTACGAAGAAGCGCGCGCCGCGTTTCAGCCGTTTTATTGGGGAAGCAACGGGAAGCCGGGAAATGTGGCCCGGGAAAAATGGCTGGTCACGCCGAAACTGGTGGAGAAGTGGGCCCGACGGCGCGAGCTGAATTTGTTTACGGGCAGGACGCGGCAGGAATTTGCCTATTCGTTCGAACGCTGGCCGGCAGCGAAGTATTTCCGCAAGGTGGTGACCATGGACGACGCGCGGAAGAAGCCGCACCCGGACGGCTTGTTGGCAATATTGGGGAAGCGTGATCCGGAGACGGCTTTGTATCTGGGCGACAACGTGGATGATGCGTTGTCGGCGCAGGCAGCCGGTGTCCCCTTCATGGCGATTTTGCCGAAGAATTCGTACGACCATCGGGAGCGAGCGAAGAAGTTTCGCGAACTCGGCGCATTGGCGCAGTTAGAGCGAGCGCGGGACCTTGATCACTGGCTGGTTTGAAGGCGGCGGAACGCAACAAAGGTCAGGGATGGGAAGTTTCGAGTTGGCGCTGAGTCTCGGCGCGGATTTGTTTTGCGGTGCGGCCCTCGGGGCTGTCGGGATCGAGGCGGATATAGGCGTCGAGGTCGGCGACCGCGGCTTGCAGATTTTTTTGGCGGAGATGGATCAGAGAGAGCAGCCGGTAGACTTTAGGTTGTTGAGGAGCAAGCGACTCCGCCCGTTTTGCCGCATCCAGCGCGGGTTCGAGATGCATGCGGTATAACTCAAATTTACCCAACTCATAGTAGCCAACCCAGGAGTTTGGATTCAGCTCAAGGCCGCGGCGAAGCAGCGGTTCGCCCTCGGCCGAATCGTGTCGCCCAAGAAGAAGGACTGCCAACGAAAGGACCGCTTCCGGGTAAGTTTGATTGCTGAGAGAGACGGAGGTTCGGAGGTATTTTTCAGCGTCAGCGGGTTTTTGCAGCGAAAGGCACGCCATCCCCATCTGATAGTAAGCCTCATAGTAATCGGGCGCCTTCGCGACGGCGGCTTCGAAATCACGCAGAGCCCCTTCCGCGTTGTTGCCGGCGTAAAGCTTCTTCTTGCCGGAGTCCATCAGCTTTCTTGCGCCCTCCGGCATGGAAAGTTCGTGCGCGGAAATCGCCGGGCCGCCCGGCTGCTCTTTCGCAGATTTTCCGACCGGTTTGAGAAAGATGGAGATGCCGTGCTCGGTGCCGAAATTCACATCCACGTTCATTTCCAGAAAAGCAAAACCCGGCGCCGTGATTTTCAGGATGTACGCGCCGGCGCGCAGGCCCGGAAACGAGAATTCGCCGCTTTCGCTGGTCACCGCTTCCAGCAGGCGATTCCCGCCGTCGTCGCAGAGCCACACCGAAGCGTGCGGGATGCGTTGGTTGGTGGCCTCGGAATAGACGACGCCGTTCAGATTGGCGGAGGGACTCGCGGCAGCGGACAGAGGTCCGGCGGCAAGCGCGGCGAGCGAAGCGAACAGCGGGAGAAAGGTTCGGAGCACAGCTCCCTCCGGCCGGGAAAGGCGAATTCTACACTGGCAGGGAGTAAGATGGTCGTTGAAACGATTGGCACTGAGGAAGGACACAACCCGGGAACTTTTACCGGCGTCTGACGGAATGAAGCTTGTGGGGCCCGACGCAGCCCCTTCCAGGAAAGAAGGCTATGAGGCAAGTCAGCACTTTACTGAGCATTGGTGGAGCAAGCCTGTTGTTCGCGAGTTTGGCGTTTGCGCAAGCGCCCCCGGGCCCGATCGCGCCGGTTGCATCGCAAAGATCGTCTTCCGAACCCCCGCCTCCGCCGCCGGTGCGAATCGTTCCGCGCACCAATATTTTTGGAGCATGGAAACTGAATCGCGACGAAAGCGATGATCCCAAAGCCCGATCGAACCAGCGCAAGGTGAACGATCCAAACCAGGGTCGCGGGGGAAACAGCGGGCCCCGCATCGGCTACCCGGGCGGGGGCATGGGCGGCCCAGGCATGGGCGGCGGACAGCGCGGCAACGGCGGACCGCAAAAAGACACTTCCGAAGATCGGCAACGCTACATGGAATTGATTGATCCCTCGATCCGGCTGAAGCTGGCGCGGAAGACCGAAGCGGATCCGATCGTGGAAATGTTCGGCGACCAGGGGCGCAAAACGATTTTTTATACCGATGGGCACAAGCCCGACGCGCCTGCGGGCGTGGGAACGGACGTGGTGGAGGCAAAATGGGACAGCGGCAAACTGGTGAGCACTTCGCCGCTGCCGAAGAAGGGTTCGCTGACGAGAACGTACGAGGTTTCGCCGGACGGATTGCAGTTGTGGGAAGAAGTGGAGATGGTGATCGGCAAGGATAAGAACCCTTCGAGATTCCGGTTTGTGTACGACGCGGTGGCGCGCGAGGATTAGGCGCGATTAGGCGTGTAATTTGGGAAGCGCCTGCTCCAGATCCGCGATAAGGTCGGTGGTGGATTCGAGGCCGATGTTGAGGCGGACGATGCGGTGATCGTAGGGAGGCCGGCCGGGAATGCGGCCGATGTTGTAGGCGACGGCGAGACTCGTAACTCCTGCCCAGCTGTAACCCACCTTGAATAATTTCAGAGCGTCAACGAAGGCGAACACCTGCTCCTGCGTGGGGCCGGGTTTGAACACCAGCGAGAACACGCCGGAAGAACCGAGGAAATCACGCTTCCAGAATTCGTGGCCCGGGCATGCGGGCAGCGCGGGATGCAGCACGAGTTCGACTTCAGCTCGACCGGCGAGCCACTTGGCAATTTGCAGCGCGGAGTTTTCGATAGCGGAAAGGCGCACGGCCAGCGTTTGCAATCCGCGGAGAGCGAGGCTGCAGTCGTCGGGCGAGACGGCCAACCCGAGCATTTGCTGCGCGGCTCCGAGGCGCTGGTAGATAGCATCGTCGCGAACCGTAACCGAGCCAAGCAGCAGGTCGCTGTGGCCTCCAATGTATTTGGTGACGGCTTGCATCGTGATGTCCACGCCGTGGGCGAACGCGTCGAAGAGCACGCCCGCGGACCAGGTGTTGTCGAGGACGACTTTGACGTTGCGCGCGTGGGCCGCCCCGACGATGGCGGGGACGTCCTGAACTTCCATGGTGATCGAGCCGGGTGATTCGGTCCAGACAAGGCGGGTGTTTTCCTGAAACAGGGCGGAAATTCCCGCGCCGATCAGCGGATCGTAGAAAGTGGCGGTGACTCCGAATCGTGAGAGAAGCTGCGTGGTGAGCTTGCGATTCGGGTAGTAGACGCTCGTCGGGACAAGGATGTGGTCGCCGGACTGAAGCAGCGCGAAATTGATGAGAGAAATGGCCGCCTGGCCGCCCGGAGCGAGGATGGTGTGCTTGCCGGATTCCAGCTCGCAGATTCGCGCGGCGAGTTCGAGGGCGGTGGGCGTGCCGTAGAGGCCGTAAGTGTAGCCGACCTTCTGCTGGTCCCAGGTGTCTTTGACGGCTCCAGCGGAAGGGAAAACAGTCGTGGAGCCGCGATAAGTGGGCGTGGCAAGCGACTTGTAACCGGTGGGAATCTTCGCGTCGGAGTGAATCAGCTTGGTTTGCCAGGTCTTGGTCATGAAGGCTCCTGCGCGTAAAATTGGCTGGCGGACGCACATTACAGGTGCTTGAGAATTATAACGAGGAACGCGATTTTGGGCTGCCCGTGAACGGCGCGATTCGTTGACGAAAAGTCGCGGTCAATGATATAAATTATTGTTCTGTAAGGCGGCGCAAAGCCCACCGTACGCTCCTACCGGGGTCCGAGAGTCGGTCAGGCTGCCTTCCCGAAATTATAGGCGAAAATTTTTCATGTCTGATTTGGTTCACCAACTAGGCGAACTGTTCCTCCGGGCTGTGCCCGTTGCGGTCATCGTCCTCCTTTTCTACATCATCATGCGTTCCATTTTCTTTCAGCCACTGCTGAAGGTGATGGCGGAGCGCGACGCCCGCACGGTTGGCGCGCAGAAAGCGGCGGAAGCGGCGCAGGCGGCGGCCGCGGAGAAGGTGCGGCAGTACGAAGAAGCGCTGCGGCAGGCTCGCGCAAAAGTTTACACTGAGCAGGAAGCCGAGCGCCGGAAATTGATGGATGAGCGCGCCGCGACGTTGAAAGACGCGCGCGGCAAGGCGGACGCGGAAGTAACCGCGGCAAAAGAACGCGTGGCAGGCGAGTTCGCCGGCGCGAAAAAAGAGATCGAAGGCGTTACCGCACAACTGGCGGCGGAAATTGCGCGCCGCGTCCTGCAAGCGCCGGCGCCCGGCAGCCCCACAAGAGAGGCTCGGTGAAGCCCATGCGCAAGATTCGCAACAGTCTTTTTGTGTGCGCGCTTGGCTTGCTTTCAGCGGCCGCGGCTCTTGGAGCGGAAGAGGGTGGCAGTTCCGCGGAACATTCCTCTGAAATGATTTTCAAGTGGATCCACTTCGCTATTCTGGCCGGCTTGCTTTATTGGGTATTCGGAAAGCTTCTACCGCCAATGTTCCGGCGCAACGCGGACAACATCAGTTCGGCGATCACCAAGGCGACCGCTGCAAAGGCTGAAGCGGAGCGCAAACTGCAGGAAGCCGCGACCAAAATGGGCAACCTGGAACGCGAAATTGCTGAGTTCCGCGTTCAGGCGCAGCGCGACGCCGCGGCGGAGGTGGAACGTTTGCGCGCGGTAACGGTTCTGGACGTGGAAAAAATTCGCGCGGCGGCCAAAGCGGAAATTGAAGCGGCCGAGCGCGCAGCTCGCGTGGAATTGAAAGAATTGGCGGCGAAGCTGGCTGTGGACGGCGCGGAGTCCCTCGTGGCCAAGCAGATGACGCCCGCGGTGCAGGAAGCGATGATCAGCAGCTTCGTACAAAGCCTGCAGGGGAGGCCGAATTGAGGTCGGCGAGCCTGCAATACGCGACGGCACTGGCGGACATCGCGCTGGAACAAGGCGCCGCGGAACCTGTGCGGAAGCAATTGGCGGAGTTTGGGGCTGCATATGCGGAATCCGCCGAACTTCGCAATGTTTTGGCGAACCCTGCTGTGAAAGCTGCGGCGAAGCATGGCGTGATCGAAAAACTGGTGGCGCGCTTGGGCGCGAGCCGCATCGTTCGGAATTTTCTGTTCGTTGTTGTGGACAATCAACGGACGCACCTCTTACCGGAAATTTTGCAGACCTTCGAAGATGTTCTTAGGCAGAGGCAAGGCGTGGCGGAAGCGGAAGTGACTTCCGCGGCGGAACTGACCGCGCCGCAGAAAACGCAATTGCAGCAGACGCTTGAGAAGCTGACAGGAAGAAAGATTCAGGCGAAATATTCGTTGGACCCGGCGTTGCTGGGCGGTGCTGTGGTCCGCATCGGCGATACGATCTATGACGGCTCGGTGCGCAACCGGCTGAACCAGATGCGCGCGCGGCTGGCCGCGGAATAGGCATTCGGGAACGGAGCAGGCATGGCAAATATCAAAGCAGACGAAATCAGCAAAATACTTCGCGAGCAGATCGCGAACTACGAACAGACGGTTTCTGTGGACGAAGTCGGCGCAATCATCAGCGTCGGCGACGGCATCGCGCGCATCCACGGCCTGGAAAAAGTTATGGCCGGCGAGATGCTGGCGTTTCCTCACAACGTTTTTGGACTGGCGCTGAACCTGGAAGAGGAAGAGGTCGGCGCGGTGCTGCTGGGCGAGTCGTCAGAACTAAAAGAGGGCGACGTTGTAAAGCGCACCAACACGATTATGTCCGTGCCGGTGGGGCCGGAGCTGATCGGGCGCGTGGTGAATCCGCTGGGGCTGCCGCTGGATGACAAGGGGCCGATCACCTCGAAGTTGCGGAATCCGCTGGAAAAATTGGCACCGGGCGTTCTCGACCGCCAACCCGTGCGCGAGCCCCTGCAGACCGGTATCAAGGCCATCGACTCGATGATTCCCATCGGCCGCGGCCAGCGCGAGCTGATTATCGGCGACCGCCAGACGGGAAAAACCGCCGTCATTCTGGACACGATCATCAACCAGAAGGGCAACGACATGATCTGCATCTACTGTGCGATCGGGCAGAAACGCTCGACGATCGCGCAGGTGATCAAGGCGCTGACCGACGCCGGCGCGATGGAGTACACGATCATCGTGGCGTCTTCGGCGGCGGAACCGGCTTCGCTGCAATACATCGCGCCCTACGCGGCTTGCGCGATGGGCGAATATTTCCGCGACAACAAGCGCCACGCGGTCACTTTTTACGATGACCTTTCGAAGCACGCGCAGGCCTACCGCGAAATCTCGCTGTTGCTGCGCCGGCCTCCCGGACGCGAAGCGTTCCCGGGCGACGTGTTTTATCTCCACTCGCGCTTGCTCGAACGCGCGGCCAAGCTGAACGACAAGCTGGGCGCGGGTTCGCTGACTTCGCTGCCCGTAATTGAAACGCAGGCCGGCGACGTGTCCGCGTACATCCCGACCAACGTGATTTCGATTACCGACGGCCAGATCTACCTGGAGTCGGATTTGTTCAACGCCGGCATCCGCCCCGCGATCAACGTGGGTATTTCGGTCAGCCGCGTGGGCGGCAACGCGCAAATTAAAGCAATGCGCCAGGTGGCCGGCAGCCTGCGCCTGGACATGGCGCAGTTCCGCGAACTGGCGGCGTTCGCGCAGTTCGGTGCCGACCAGTTGGACAAAGTGACGCAAGCGCAGTTGCAGCGCGGACAACGCCTGACGGAAGTGCTGAAGCAGGATCAGTTCGTGCCTCTCTCCGTGGAAAAGCAGGTGCTGGTGCTCTACGTGGCCACCAGCGGCGGGCTGGACAACATTCCGGTTGGTGAAGTGCGGCGGTTTGAGAAGGAGTTCGTGCAGTTCGCCGAGACGAGTTATGCCGGCGTGCTGAAGGAAATTGCGACCAAGAAGGCCCTCGACGACGGCATCAAGGCGACCATTAAGACGGCCCTCGATGGATTCAAGGAGCGCTTCACAGCCGCGCTGGCCGCGACCGCGAAGTAGGAGCCAGGCTTAACCAGAAACCATGCCCACATTACTCGATTTTCGGCGCCGCATCCGCTCGGTGAAAAACACCCAGCAGATCACGCGCGCCATGAAGTTTGTGGCCGCCGCAAGATTGCGGCGGGCGCAGGAAGCGGCGCTGGCCGCGCGTCCTTACGCGAAGGAACTGGTGCGCGTGCTGCGTTCCACGATGGCGCGGATTGAATCGCCGGAGCATCCCTTGCTGGCCCGGCGGCCGGAGGAGAACATCCTGGTGATAGTGCTCTCCGGAGAGCGCGGGCTGGCCGGCGCGTTCAACACCAACATTCTGAAAAAGGCGGCGGAGTTTTACCGCAGCAAGCCCGGAAAAAAGTTCACGTTGATTCCAATCGGGAAAAAGGGCCGCGATGCGATGCGGCGCGCGGGATTCCAGTTCGCGGGCGAGTACGTGAACGTGCTGTCGAAGGTGGACTACGGCATTGCGCGTGAGATTTCGAAGCTGGTTACGGATTTGTACGTCGAAGAAAAAGTGGACGCCGTTTATATGGTGTTCAGCGAATTCAAGAACGTGATCTCCGCGGACTTGACCGTGGAAAAACTGCTTCCCGTGGAGAAGATTTCTACAGGGGACGAAACGGAAGCCGAAGCCTCGTCCTCCCAGATCGATTACATTTACGAACAGCCCGAACAGCAGTTGCTGGAGCGGTTGCTGCCCCGCTATGTGGAAACTCAGGTGTTGCGCAGCATGCTGGAATCCTGCGCGGCAGAGCACGCGGCCCGCATGACCGCGATGGAAGCCGCGACCAAGAACGCCGGCGAAGTAATCGAAGGTTTGACGCTGCACATGAACAAGGTTCGGCAAGCAGCGATTACAAAAGAAATTATCGAGATTGTCAGCGGCGCATCATCGACCGCTTAGGAGCAGAAATGGCGCAGCAACAAGTGGGACGAGTGATCCAGGTCATCGGGCCGGTACTCGACATTCAGTTTGAGCAGGGGCATTTGCCGGCGATCTATAACGCCGTGCGCATCACCAGCGAGGGATTCGATTTGAAAGAACCGCTGGACGTGACCGCGGAAGTGCAGCAGCACCTGGGCGAAGGCCGCGTCCGCACCGTTGCCATGGAGCCAACCGAGGGTATGGTGCGCGGCATGAAGGCCGTGGACCTGGGCGAGCCGATCTCTGTGCCGGTGGGGCGCCCAACGCTTGGGCGCGTGATGAACGTGCTGGGCAAACCCGTAGACCAGTTGGGGCCGCTCAATAGCGAAACCAAGTATTCGATTCACCGGCCATCGCCTGCGCTGGACCAACAGTCCACATCGCTCGAAATGTTCGAAACCGGCATCAAGGTTGTGGACCTGATTCAGCCGTTCTTGAAGGGCGGAAAGATCGGGCTCTTCGGCGGCGCGGGTGTCGGCAAAACCGTTTTGATTCAGGAATTGATTCACAACGTCGCGATGCAACATGGCGGCGTGTCGGTCTTCGCGGGAGTGGGTGAACGGACGCGCGAAGGTAACGACTTGTGGCTGGAATTCCAGGAGTCCGGCGTCGTGGTTCCCGGCAATTCGGAAAAGTCTCGCGCGGCTTTGATCTACGGGCAGATGACCGAGCCGCCCGGAGCACGTTTGCGCGTCGGCCTGACCGGCGTAACCGTGGCGGAATATTTCCGAGACCAGGAACACCTGGACGTCCTGCTCTTCATTGATAACATTTTCCGTTTCGTGCAGGCTGGTTCTGAAGTTTCGGCGCTGCTTGGCCGCATGCCCTCCGCCGTGGGTTACCAGCCGAACCTCAACACCGAGATCGGCGAGTTGCAGGAGCGCATCACTTCGACGAAACACGGTTCGATCACTTCGGTGCAGGCCATTTACGTGCCCGCCGACGACTACACGGACCCCGCCCCGGCCGCTACGTTCACTCACTTGGACGCGACGACCAACCTGAGCCGCCAGATCGTTGAGCGCGGCATTTATCCCGCCGTTGACCCGCTCGCCAGCTTCTCGCGCATTCTGGATCCGCGTGTTGTCGGCCAGGAACATTACACCGTGGCGCGCGCCGTGAAGTCCGTGCTTCAGCGCTACAAGGATTTGCAGGACATCATCGCGATTCTCGGTATCGAAGAACTATCCGACGAAGACAAGCGGACCGTGGCCCGCGCGCGGCGCATCGAAAAATTCCTTTCCCAGCCGATGTACGTGGCCGCGCAGTTCACCGGCCTGGAAGGCAAATACGTCAAGATTGAAGACACCGTCCGCAGCTTCAAGGAAATCGTGGAAGGCAAGTACGACGAGGTTCCGGAACAAGCGTTCTACATGGTCGGCACGATTGATGAAGTGCTGGAGAAGGCCGAGAAGATGAAGGCGGGCGTTTAGGACTCGAATGCTTCCCGAATCCATCCAATTGATTATCGTTACGCCGGAACGGCAACTGCTGCGCGAAACCGTGGTGGAAGTGGCGATTCCGGGTCTGGACGGCCAACTGGGAATTTTGCCGGGTCACGCGCCGTTGATGACGGAATTGGGGATCGGGGAATTGTCCTACCGGACGAGCACTTCCAGCCAGCCGATTGTGCTGGCGGTGATCAGCGGTTTTGCCGAGGTGCTGCCCGATCGAGTGACGGTGCTGGCGGAAACCGCGGAGCGCGCGGAAGAGATCGATCTGAAACGCGCCGAAGAGGCCAAGGCGCGCGCGGAAAAGCGCCTGTCGGCGGGCGACTCGAACCTGGATTGGGACCGCGCGAACATCGCGCTGCAACGCTCGCTGATCCGCATTCAGGTCGCCCGGAAGCATCACGGATACCCCGTCGAAACTCGCTAACCGTTTGTTTCGCGCGTCCTTAGTTCGATGTTGCGACCCGAGCGTGCCCGGCTACATCAAACGCCGTGGAGTGAAGCATGGAACCAATCACGATTTACAGCGCGGGGTGGTGCCCGGACTGCCGGCGCGTGAAGAGTTTTCTGAAAGAGCGCGGCGTGGAATTCCGCGAAATCGACATTGACGCGGATGAGGAAAGCGAAGAGCTTGTTCTTCGCGTCAATCATGGAAAGCGAAAGGTGCCCACGCTGAAAGTTGGCGACCGCTATTTTGCCTGCAGCCCGTTCAATGCGCAGAATCTGGCCGATCAGCTGCGCATCCCCCTGAATTCCTGACAGATCCTCGCGTTAAATCCTCTTAAAGACAGCGCGTTTCAGCCCGGCAATCTGCGCTTCATTGCGTTTGTAAAAAGTCCACTGCTTGATCTTCTTCCCGCGAACGAGGCCGGCTTGCGCCAGGATTTTCAGATGCTCGCTGGCGGTGGGATGGCTGACCTTCAGCTTCCGCGCGATCAGCAGGCCGCAGACGCCATCCTTGACCAGGTCGCCGTCGCGCTGCGGAGGGAAATGGCGAGTGGGCCGCTTGAGCCAGTCCAGAATGAGCAGGCGTTTTTCGTTAGCGAGGGCGCGAAAGAGTCGATCGGTGTTTTTCATCCATTCCAGCCAAAATGGCACTTAGCTAAACGCCTAAATTATGTCAGGATGTGCGCATGGCGGCAACTTCGAATCCTCTGATCGGCCGAGCGCAGATCGCCGCAACGTACGAGCGCATTCGCCAGCACATCCGCAGGACGCCGGTTCTGGCGCTGGAGGGGACAGACCTCGGGCTCGGCCCATCTCCAGTGCTCCTGAAACTGGAGCTTTTCCAGCACACCGGATCGTTCAAGGCACGCGGCGCCTTGACGAACCTGATGACCCGAAGTGTCCCGCCCGCCGGGGTGGTGGCTGCAAGCGGAGGCAACCACGGCGTGGCGGTGGCCTTTGCCGCGCACAAATTCAATGTACCCGCGCGCATTTTTGTTCCGAGCATTGCTTCTCCTGAGAAGCAGCGGCGCATCGAGGAGTACGGCGCAAACCTGGTGATCGCCGGCGAGCGTTACGCCGACGCGCTGGAGACCTGCAGGATCTGGCAGGAAAAATCAGGCGCGATGCCGATTCACGCTTTTGACCAGGTGGAAACGCTGTTGGGGCAGGGCACGGTTGGCCTTGAACTGGAACAACAGGCGCCCGAACTGGATACGCTGCTGGTGGCGGTGGGCGGCGGCGGGCTGATTGGCGGGATTGCCGCCTGGTATCAGGGAAAAATTAAAATTGTGGGCGTGGAACCGCAGGCAGCGCCGACGCTGGCGAAGGCTCTTGAAGCCGGGATGCCAGTGAATGCGGATGCAGGCGGAATTGCGGCGGACTCGCTGGCCCCGCGCAGGGTTGGCGAGCTGATGTTCCCCATCGCGCAGAAGTTTGTGCACGGCGTGCTGCTGGTTTCTGACGACGAGATCCTTGCAGCGCAAGAGCGTTTGTGGAAAGCGGCGCGCGTTGCGGCGGAACCGGGTGGCGCGACGGGGTTGGCGGCGCTGACTTCGCGGAAATATGTGCCTGAGAAAGACGAGCGAGTGGCAGTGTTGATCTGCGGCGGGAACACTACCGCTGTCAATTTTTCAAAGTGAGGGGCGCATGGGCGTATACGAACGACTGAAAGAATTAAACGTTGTGCTGCCAGTCACGACTCCGCCTGTTGCCGCGTTTGTGCCGGCGGTGCAAACGGGAAACCTCTGTTTTGTTTCGGGGCACATTGCGAAGCGCGATGGAAAGTCCTGGGCGGGCCAACTGGGCGTGAACGTGAGCACAGAGGACGGCCAGAGAGCGGCGCGGAGCATTGCGATCGATCTGCTGGCCACGTTGCATCATGAACTTGGAGATCTGGAACGTGTGCAGCGGATCGTGAAGTTGCTTTGCCTGGTGAATTCCGGGCCCGCCTTTACGGAGCAGCATCTGGTCGCGAATGGCGCGTCGGAACTGCTTCAGGATGTTTTTGGGGCAGCGGGAAAACACGCTCGAAGCGCGGTCGGAGTGGCGCAACTTCCACTGGGTGCCTGCGTGGAGGTCGAGTTGGTAGTGGAGTTGCGGTAAGCGCAATATCGCGCGGTTAGTTGGAGAATCCGCGAGTCCAGGTTTGCGTTACGTTAAGGCTTTCGTCGAGCAGCAGGATGTCCGCGTCGGCGCCGGGGCGCAGCGAGCCTTTCTTGAATTCAATCCCCAGCAGCGTAGCGGGATTTAGCGTCAACATGCGCAGGGCATCGGCAAACGGCACGCCAAGATTGACGATGTTGCGCAACGCGCGGTCGAGCGTCAGAGTTGAACCCGCAAGTTTGCCTTCCGCATTCCGGCACACTCCCCCGGATACCGTCACTTCAAGAGTTCCCAAAGTATATTTTCCGTCGGGCATCCCGGTGGCGGAAATGCCGTCGCTGACCAGGATCACGCCCGTCGCGCCTTTAGCCTGAAGAAGAATTCGCATGGCGGTTTCGTCTACGTGCACGCCGTCGGCAATCAGTTCGGCGGTGACTTCGGGTGTGGTAAGCACCGCGCCGATTACTCCGGAATCGCGATGGGAAAACGGACGCATGGCGTTGTACACGTGCACGGCGTGATGCGCTCCGTGAGCGATGGCGGCGCGCGCCTGTTCGTAGGTGGCGTCGGTATGGCCGATGGCCACGACCAGGCCGGCTTTGCGCGCGGCGTCAATGCAGGGCATCGCGCCCAGAAGTTCCGGGGCGAGGGTGAGAATCTGCGCGTAGCCTTTGGCGGCATCAATGAACTTTTCGAGCAAATCGGCGGAAGGAACTCTCAGAAATTCCGAGAGATGGACGCCGCGCCGCGCTGAACTGATGAAGGGGCCTTCGAAATGAATGCCCAGGACTTCGGCGCGGTGATCTTCGGATTGGTGCTGGCGCGCGATGTAAGCGGCGATGCCTTCCGCGCTGCGCGTGATGGCTTCCGGGCTGGCAGTGACGGTGGTAGCGACGAAGGAAGTGGTGCCATGTGCGGCGAGCATCCGCGACACAGCTTGCAGGGCGTCGCCGGTGGCTTCCATAACGTCGTGGCCGCCGGCGCCGTGAATGTGTACATCCAGAAAGCCGGGGACCGCGATCTTGCCGGTGGCAATAATCTCTCGCGCACCCGCGGGCAAAGTGACGGCGCCTCGCGGCGTGACCGATTCGATGACGCCGTCGCGGAAAATAACCGCGGCATCGGGAATTTCCGTAGTGGGAGTGAAGGCGCGGGCGATGTGAAGCAAAGTTGTGGACATGGTGAAGTTTTATCGTAACGGAAAAGCGGGCGGGCGCAAAACAAAACCGGCGGGAAATTCTTTCCCGTCCGCCGGACGCCTTCGATGGGAACGGCTACTTGGCCATTTCGATGCTGGTGAGCTTGAGGGCGCTGCCGTCAACGGTGCCCTTCACAACGACATGGTGCCCGGCGTGAGGCGCGACTTTGTCCTGTGCATCAACGGTGTAGACCTTCTTGTCGCCTTCGTTCACGAAGACGTATTTGGCTCCATGCTCCTTGACGCAGCGCGAGGCGCACTCCCCGCTGCCTTCCGGGTTTTTCACGCCGCACATGTCGTCGGAAATCCAGCCGGTCCAGGAACCGTCGGCCGGCGAAGCGATCGAGGCGGTAAGCAGGGCCAGGGCAGGCAAAAAGAAAAACCGTGATTTCATCGGAGGGTCTCCTCAAGAGTGTCGTACAAGTTTCGGCGCAGACAAATTCAGGCTCGCACAATGTGTAGAGTATGTCCAGCCAAGGACCTGCCTGACCCTTCGTTATACAATGAAGCAGCTTGAGCGCAGAGGGTGGGATATTTTGCAAATAACTTACGAAAAGTCGCTTGGTAATCCCGCGTGCCACGGCCGATGAACCGCCCGAGGCTACTGCTGATCGCGGCGTTGTTCGGGGCGCCCCACGGATGGGCGCAGGGCGTGGCGCAGGGACCACCGCCGCCGGCGACCGCCAAGACGATCAAGTGCAAAGGCCGCGTTGTGCCGCAATTCGAAGACGTTACGGAAAAAGCGGGGATTCGCTTTTCGCACACCTCCGCGCCGGAGAGCCGCTACATCATCGAATCCATGAGCGGCGGCGTGCTGCTGCTCGATTACGACCGCGACGGCTGGCTGGACATTTATTTCACGAACGCGCCGACAGTGGAAATGGCATTGAAGGGGCAGGGTGCGCGCGGAGCTCTCTACCACAACAATCACGACGGCACGTTCACCGATGTCACCGACAAGGCGGGCATCGGGAAGCCCTGCTTTGCGATGGGCGGCGCGGTCGGCGATTTCGACAACGACGGCTGGCCGGACATTTACGTCACCTGCTACGGCGGCAACGTGCTCTATCACAACAACGGCGACGGCACGTTCACCGATGTGACCGCAAAGGCCGGCGTGCGCGACGGGCGATTTTCCACGGGCGCGGCGTTTGGCGACTACGATGGAGACGGTTTCCTGGACTTGATGGTCACGAACTATGTGGACCTGGATATTCACCATCCGCCTGCGTTCGGCAGCAGCGTCACCTGCAAGTACATGGGAATTGACGTGCAATGCGGGCCGCGCGGATTAAAAGGAGCGGGCGATTCGCTCTTTCACAACAATGGCGACGGCACGTTCACGGATGTTTCGAAACAGGCCGGAGTGGACGATCCCAATGGCTACTATGGGCTGACGACCTTGTGGGCCGACTTCAACAACACGGGACGCCCTGATATTTATGTCGCCAATGATTCGACCGCGGGATTTCTCTATCGCAACGATGGCAAAGGAAAATTCACCGACATCGGTCTGGAGTCCGGCACGGCGCTGGGCGAAGACGGCCACGAACAAGCCGGCATGGGGGTTGCGATCGGCGATTACCTCCACACGGGCCGCCCGTCGCTGGTGGTGACGAATTTTTCGCTGGATAACAGCCCGCTCTATCGCAACGACGGCAAATGGGATTTTCAGGATGTTTCCTACCCATCGGGGATTGGACTGCCATCGGTGCCGTTTGTGAAGTGGGGCGTGGCGTTCGTGGACCTGGACAACGACGGGTGGCTCGATCTGGTCACAGTGAACGGCCACGTGTATCCGCAGGTGGATACGTTGCAGACGGGCGCGCGGTATCGCGAGCCGAAACTCGTGCAATACAACCAGGGCAATGGAACCTTTTGCGACGCAAGCGAGCAATCGGGTGCGGCGATTACGGAGCCGCGGGTTTCGCGCGGGTTGGCCGTGGGCGATCTCTTCAACGACGGCAACATGGACCTGGTGGTGGAGGATCTCCAGGGCAGCCCGATGGTGCTGCGGAATCCCGGCCTTCCCGGGCGCCATTGGGTAAGTTTCGAACTGGCCGGGACGAAGAGCAATCGCCTGGCGATCGGAGCGCGGTTGAAGCTCGTCGCAGGCGGCATGACCCAGACCGATGAAATCCATAGCGGCGGCAGCTACCTTTCGCAGAACGATCTGCGAGTGCATTTCGGGTTGGGCAGCGCGGTGAAAATCGAAAGCCTGGAGATTCGCTGGCCTTCGGGCGCGGTGGAGACGCTGAAGAATCTGGAGGCCGACAAATTTTACAGCGTGCTGGAAGGGCAGGGAATTGTGCCCGCGGAAAAGATCCGTCCGGCCGCCTTCGTGAAGAAACAGTAATCGCTTTTACCCGCAAAAACAATCCGTTCAAGGAACAATTGGTAGCACCAGGGCCGATGGGTGCTCTTTGTCGTGATAGATCGCGTTTGTGGCCGGCTGCATTTTCGTGGAAGTGGCCTGGTCTTCGCCCGTGTTGAGGTTGCGGTCGAAGCGCGGAAAATTGCTGCTGGAAATTTCCAGGCGAAGGCGGTGGCCGGCCAGGAAGACGTTGCTGGTGGCCCAGAGGTCAATCACGACAGGGTAGATTTCTCCCGGAATGGCCGGTTCCGGATGTTCCATCGAATGACGATAGCGAAGCCGGAGAATCCCTTCGGTTAAATTCTGGGCGAATCCGTTGGGCCAAAGATCCACGAGCTTCGCGGTGAAATCGGTGTCTTTCGCGGAAGTGCTGGCGAAGAGTTCGAGTGTCACAGGTCCGGTGACTTCGGTGTCCTGAGTAAAAGCGGGAGTCGTATACACCAGAACGTCGGTACGTTCTTCGACCACGCGCTGGTCTCGCGGCCCCGGGGCCAGATGCATCCAATCGCAGCAAAGCGGCCCGCCGGCGGTTGGCACAGGATTTCCCGGATTGTAGACGTAAGAGTCCTTCGCCTCCGCCAGTGGAGCTTGAGGAGTTAACTGGCCGTCTCCCGTGGAACTGTTTGCCTTTCCCGCCGAGTGAAAAAAATATTTTGTCGCCTTAGCGCGAGCCAGGGGCCAGTCGTCTTCCTCGCGCCATTCGTTCTTTCCCATCACAAAAATGCGCACGGGTTTCTTGCCCGCGTACGCGTTAGCCTGGCCTTTGAGAAGGAAGTCATACCACTCGAGAATGCGCTCGTCATTGTCGTAAGGCGCGGCAGGGCCAAAATCCACATCGCCGATTTTTCTCTGGTCGGAGCCGCCGGCGTGTCCGGCAACTTCCACCAGCAGCCGCTGCCCTTTGCGCGCTGCCTCGCTGCCGGCGCGGCTTTTCATCAGGACGTAATTGCGCAGCGAGCCGCCGAGGAAGATGTCGTACCACCCGGCCATCTGGAAAACGGGCACCTGGATGTGCGCATAATTTTCCTCCAGCGAAATGGCTTTCCAGTAGTCGTCGTAGCTCGGGTGAGCCAGCCAGTCCCGGTAATAGGGAGCGAGCGACTTCGGATCCGGCGGCGCAAGGAGCGGATAATCCGCAAGCGGCAGCGTGTCTTTCCAGTTGAGAGCGTTGGTTTCTCTCTCGACGGCCCGCGTCAGCGTGTTCTCGGCCAGCCCGCTGGACCACGATTGTCCAAACCACTGCTCGAAAGCGCCCCCCTGGTAGGTCCAATTTTCATGGTAGTTCGAAGCCGTAATGTCGGGAGCGATTCCGGAAAGATGCGGAGGGCCGGCGATAGCGGCGAGCATCTGGGTGGCGCCGACGTAGGAGCCGCCGAACATGCCGACTTTGCCGTTCGATTGCGGCAAAGCGGCGGCCCATTCCACCGTGTCGTAGCCGTCCTGCGATTCGTGGCGAAAAGGGTACCATTCGCCGTCGGAAGTGAAGCGGCCGCGAACATCCTGGGCTACGACCACATAGCCGCGAGCGGCGGCTCTCATGCCGAAGGAGCGCGAGTAGGTTTTGTCATAGGGAGTGCGTTGCAAGAGGACCGGAAATTTGCCGTCAGCCTTTGGACGATAAATGTCGGCCTTGAGGACCACGCCGTCGCGCATTTTGGCTGGAACATCGCGTTCGACAACTACGGACTCGGATTGCGCGCGAATCACGGCGGGGAGGATGCAGAGCCACAACAGCGTGGCCACTGAAGATAACGCTAACGGCAGAAAAGACCGGAATCGCAGATTCCTCGGCATTATGTCTCCTTGCGCGCATCCTAAGTCGGGCTGCTCTCGTCGTCAACCCGCCACAATCGCCACGGGTGCAGAAAGTCGGATACAATGCTTGGCGCCAGCGCCAGATCAAACCTTTGCAGTCGAAAAGGAAAAACGGTGATGAAAAAAACGGGAATTGCGGGATTCGCTTCGCTACTGGCTTTTGCTGCCTGCATGCTGATTCACTTCGGGACAACGAACGCCGCCGGCGCTGCGGCTGGATCGGGCTATAAAGTTTCCGGCAAAATTCCGGTGGCCGGTGAAGGAGGGTGGGACTACCTGATCGTGGATGCCAATGCCCGAAGGCTATACCTTTCGCACTCCACGCACGTGGTCGTTTACGACGTGGACTCCCATGCGGTGGTCGGGGATATTCCCGATACCCAGGGAGTGCATGGCATCGCGCTGGCGCCCGAACTGGGAAGAGGTTTCGTGAGCAGTGGCCGCGCCAACTCCGTGACGATCTTTGATTTGAAGACGCTGAAGACGATTGGCACGGTTCCCGCGGGAACAAACCCGGACGCCATTCTGTATGACGGCGTCAGCAAGCGCGTGTTCGCCTTCAATGGCCGCAGCAAGGACGCAACGGTGATTGACGCGGCGGATGGGAAGGTGTTGAGCACGTTTGCAGTCGGCGGCAAGCCGGAATTTGCCGCGGCCGACGGCAAGGGCAGCGTCTACGTGAACGTGGAAGACACCAGCGAACTGCTGCACATTGACGCCCAGAAGATGGCCGTGCTTCATCGCTGGCCGCTGGCGCCCTGTAAGGAACCCTCAGGGTTGGCGATGGATACGAAATCGCGCAGGCTTTTCGCCGTTTGCGACAACGAAATGATGGCCGTGGTGGATGCGGATTCCGGAAAAGTGATTGCCACTCCAAAAACGGGAGAAGGAGCCGACGCCGCGGCGTTTGATCCGGGGACGAACCTGGCGTTTTCGTCGAACGGAGAGAGCGGCACGTTGACCGTGGTGCACGAAGATTCGCCGGATCAATATTCCGCGCTGGAAAATGTCCCGACAAAGAAGGGCGCGCGCACGATGGCACTGGACCTGAAAACGCATGCGCTTTATCTTCCCGCGGCGGACATGATTCCCCCAGTTGCCGGGCAAAAGTGGCCGACCGTGAAGCCGGGAACGATGGAGTTGCTCGTCGTTTCGAAATAGTCTGGTACGTACGCTCCGCCGGCTTTCTCTGTGTTGCGCAATACAACGAAAACCCGCGGGTAAGATTCCACCGCCAGGAAAGTGAGGAGCAGGGTGATGGACGAACTCGCCGAAGCCTCCGCCGGAACGCCGGAAACCGCGGCTGCGCAAACCGCGTCACGATTCCGATGGGTCGGCTGGTCCACACTTTTTCTGGCCCTGGTGCAAAGTGTATGCACAGTCTTTGCGGCGCTGAGCGGACTGCGATTGTTGATTGGGGCCGCGGCATTTGGCGCGGCCATCGGTGTGATGAAAATTGCCGACGCTCACATTCACATTGATGCGGTGCGCATCCCAATGGTAATCCTCGCGCTGGCTGGCTCCGTGTTTAATCTGGTAGCACTGTGGCAGGTGCGGAGGTTGCGCGGGCGTGCGGCTTCGGCGTGGCGGCAAAAAAGCATTTCGCGAAGCAAGTTTGCTTCGGAGAGAGTGCAACTCGCGTTATCCGTGTTGACGCTGATCCTGCTTGGGGTTGAATCGTACTACCATTTTCAACATACCCACCATTTGTAGAGCCCGGCGGCGGAACTTACGCCGAATCGTTGTTTGTTTCCGTCATTTCTCGGATTGCCTTTTCCAATCGCGCGTGCAGGCGCTCGCTGTACCCAACTGGAAGTTCATAGGTGCGATTGTCCGCGGTCAAGACCAGGATGTTCCGGGTGGAGTCCAGAATGGCGGAACAGACTTCGCAGTTTTCAAGATGCTTCTCGATGTCCATCAGCAGCCGGGAATCAAGCTGCCCGTCCAGATATTCGGAGATGTGCTCCCAAACGTGTTTGCACTCCAGGGTCATTGAAACATCCTCCCGAAGAAACCCTTCCTGGCCGGAGCGGCCGAACGCAGCACAGGGGCCAGCATTTTCTGCAACATCATGCGCGCCCGGTGCAAACGGACTTTCACCAGCGTGACAGGGATGCCGAGCGCGCCCGCCGTTTCTTCCTGGTTCATTTCCTCAAGGTCTCGCAACACCAGAACCTCGCGATAGATGGGAGGCAACTGTTCCACCGCTTCCCGCAATTTCTGGCGCATCTCTTTTTTTTCCAGCGCCTCAGAGGGGATTTCTCGCCAATCGGTCAGCACCGCGGGCGTGAAGTCGCCTTCATGGTCTTCCTTGCCTTCGTCGAGCGATTCCAGTTGCGCCGCCTTGGCTTTGCGGAGCCGTTGCCGGGATTCGTTCATGGCGATGGTCACCAGCCAGGTGCTGAACTTGGCGTCGCCGCGAAAGCTTTTCAGGTGGCGGAAGGCGTTGACCATCACTTCCTGCGAGGCATCCTCTGCTTCCTGGTCGTTGCGCAGCATGGCAAGAATGGAGAGGTACACCATCCGCTCATAAGGACGAATCAGCTCGTGGAAGAGGTTGGTTTCCCCCGCGATGATCCGGGCGATGAGTTCTTTTTCCCGTTCAACCGTAACCGGCATGCCTGTACGCAGGGCTCCCTTCGGCTTCTTAGCTAGGAGTGGCGGTTGGCCCAAAGGTTACAGGAGTTTTACAGCAGAGTGGAAGAGATTGTCAGGCGGTTGGAAAGCCTTGCCAATCGCCCGAATCACCGGGAACATGGAGTGTCCAGCCACGGGCGCGGGTCCCCGGCGCGCGGATAAATCACGGCCCTGAAACCCTTGGGCTTGCGGGACGCTCATTCGCGGGGATGCTCCCGGGAAAGATCACCCTCGATGCAAGATAAAGTCGTTTTCATTACCGGAGCCACCGGCGGACTGGGCGCTTCCGTGACTCAGGCATTTTTGAAGCAAGGAGCTCGCGTCATTGGCGCATCGTTGCGTGTCACCGCCTCGGATTTCCCGCAGCCGAATTTCGAGGCAATGGCGATCGACTTCAATAAAAAAGATGAAATCAAGAGCGGTGTCCGGAAGATCGTGGAACGCCACGGGAAGCTGGACGTGCTGGTGCACGTGCTCGGAGGATTTGCCGGCGGCCCTTCGGTTGCGGAAACTACGGATGAAATGTGGGAACAGATGCAGAACATCAATTTGACCTCCGCATTTCGGGTCTTCCGCGAATGCGTTCCGCACCTTCGGAAATCAAAATCAGGGAGGCTGATCGCCATTGGCAGCCTGACGGCGGCGCAAGCGCACGCGAATCTGGGGGCGTATGTGACGTTTAAGGCCGCCCTGGCGATGCTGGTACAAACTGTGGCGCTGGAAAACGCCGACGCCGGGTTAACCGCGAATGTCATCCTGCCCGGCACGATGGACACCCCGGCAAATCGCAAATCCATGCCGGGCGCCGATTTTTCGAAATGGGCAAAAACCAGCGACGTTGCCGACCTGGTGCTTTCCCTTGCGGACGAGCAGGCACGGCATCTCACCGGCCTGGCTATCCCCATCGAGGGCGGCCGCGACTGAGAATGCTGCCAGGTGGCGGCGCACGGCCGGCTTTTCTGCTTAAGATTATTTGTTACCTTTGGGCGGTTTGCCACTCCCAATAGAGGGAAGAAATAATGACCTTGAGACCCATGCAATCCTTCTATTCGGCCGCTCTCGGGCTGGTGGTCCTGTTCCTTCTTTTCAGTTTTGGCCGAAGCAACGGCGCCGCAGTTCCCCGCGCAACGGAAGCCACCCCGCAGGTCGTGGTCGTGGAGTTGTTTACCTCGGAAGGGTGCTCCAGCTGCCCGCCCGCTGACGCCCTGCTGAAAGAGATTAGCGAGAAGCAGCCGGTGCCGGGCGCGCAGGTTGTGGCGCTCGAGGAGCATGTGGATTACTGGAATCACCTTGGCTGGAGGGATCCTTATTCGACGGCGGAATTCTCGGAACGGCAGAGCGACTACGCCCATGTTTTCGGAACCGACGGCGTCTACACACCGCAAATGATCGTGGACGGCCAAAGTGAATTTGTGGGAAGCCGCGGTGCGGCGGCCCGGGAAGCCATCCAGAAAGCAGCCAGTCGGCCCAAGGCGGAGATTACTCTTGTGGGAGGGACGAATTCGCCATCCGACAAACCCGCGATTTCTGTGCAGATCAGGAATCCTGGCGGTATTTCACTCCACGGCGAAACAGAACTCTGGATTGCGGTCACGGAGAAGGGGCTGCAAACGGAAGTGAAAGCGGGAGAAAACTCAGGCGAAACACTGAAACATGCCGCGGTGGTCCGCACCCTGCGAAAAATCGAAAACTTGCGCGATCTCTCCGGCTACAATCGCCAGGTTCAAGTCGCGATTAATCCCGGCTGGAAAAGAGAAAACCTTGCCGTGGTTGCGTTTCTCGCGGAAAAAAACTCCCGCAAAATTATCGGTGCTGCCGCGGCTCCTCTGAGCTCCCTGAGCGCCTCGAAGTAATCCAGAAGCATCCTTCCCCGTAGGAGCCGGTTTGCGCAAGTCCCGTGGATTGCTGCTCTTAATTAAAGGCGAGTGGTGAGGACCGGGCAGGCGGCCTGGCAAACCAGTTTGTAAGCGATCGCGGAGGGGAGCTGGCCCTCTGTGTGTACTCCCGCACGCAAACCCAGAATGATGAGATCCGAATTCTCTTCACGGGCGACAGAAAGGATCTGCTCGCCTGGATCTCCGAAGCGAACCTGGAACTCCGGTTCACAATTTCCCACACAGGCGGCGGGCAAGCCCTTCCTCATGCGGCGGATCATGAAATCGCGGATGATACCCCGGCTGTTTTGCGGGGAATCCAACTGTCCCTCAACAACGTGCAACACAGTCATTCTGGCGCCAAGCTCGCGCTCCAGCGAATGCGCAAAAGTGGATGCTCTTTCCGAATGAGGCTTGAAGTTCGTGGCGTAAAGAATCCGCTGCGCGCCGTGCGTGGCAAGCGCGGGCTTCTCTGACCGGGCGCCCACTGTCAGAACCGCGCATTCCGCCAGCCGAAAAATCTCTTCCGCCACCGGGCCGAGCAATTGTTTTTTGGCCGCGGTGCGGCCGTGGGTGCCCAGCACCAGCAGATCGACGGCCTGCTTCTTTATGAAATCCTGAAGAAGTGCCCAGATTTCTCCGCCACACAAAATTTCTTCATGAATCATTCCCGCACAGTCGGCGTCCTGCACAAGACGCTGCATTTCCCGGGCTGCAAACTTCCTCGCTTGCTGGATGGCTTCTTCGGAACCTTCCGGGGACACGTAGCGAAGAACTTCAGCGGGGATCACATGTACGAGATAAACCTGGCTATGAAAATGACGGGCGATGCCCAAGGCGCAATCCAGCGCGGCCCGCGCCCCGGCAGAAAAGTCCGTAGCCACCAAAATCCGCCGGAGCGGAACGACTTGGTTCGTCGGGGTGTCTATGCCGGTAGCACGACCTGTGGTCATAACCTCTCGGAATTCGGCTAGTTTGGCGTGACAAGCCGATGCAGGGACGTGATGCACATCACGTACCAGTTGTTCATGAGCCCAAAGCATAGTAAATAAAGGGTTTCTTGTAGGAAAAACAGCTGTCAACTTCCGTTTCTGAGCCACTTCACCCAATAGGAGTGGATTTTCACGCTGACCTCTACAGGAGCAGTTGCGGTGCCCCAATAGTCAGTGGAGACCTTTCCGAAAATCCTTTCCTCCAGTGGTATTATCGGTTGAATGTCTTCCTCGGACCCCAGAGCCTCCTCCACCGAGAGCTTCGTCGACGAGATGAAGCGTTACCTCCACCTGCTTCCGGGGGACGCCATGATTCTCCGGGAACTCGGACCCCTTATGGAAAAGTACCTTCCGGAGATGGCGGAGAGGTTCTACGCACAAATCCCCCACCACCCGGGCGCCAGCCGAGTATTCACAGGCGGCGAAGCGCAGGTGCAGCGGCTGAAGTCCACCCTGCAAGCCTGGGGGCGTGGCCTCTTCAACGGTGTTTACGACGATCACTATGCGGAAGACCGCTTCCTGATCGGGTTCCGCCATGTACGCATCGGCCTCGACCAGAAATATGTGATCAGCGCGATGGGCGTAGTGCGGTCCTTTCTGATGGAAAAATTGTTCGACGAATTTCCCGCGCGGGAAAAGCGTCTGGCGTTTTCCCAGGCGCTCGGGAAGATCCTCGACCTGGATCTGAACCTGATGTGCGATTCCTATTTCCGGGCGACCATGGCGCATCTGCACAGCCTGAACCAGGAACTCGAGCAAGCCACCGCGCAGCTGGTGGAAGCCAACGCCATCAAGGACGAATTTCTCGCCCAGGTTTCGCATGACCTGCGCACGCCGCTGAACTCCATTCTGAGCTTCTCCAAGATGGTTCTGGACGGATTGTGCACCAGTCCAGCGGAAGAAAAGGAGGTTTTGCGGGATGTTTTCAGCAGCGGGCAACTGTTGCTGCGCCTGGTGAACGATCTGCTGGACATTTCGGCGATCGAGGCCGGCAAGTTGGCGCTGGACGTCGAAGAACTCGACCCCCGCGCAGTGCTTGATTCCACTCTGCCGCTGGTAGCGGTGCAGGCGGCCTCCAAAGGCTTGCGGCTTGTTGATGAGACGCTGGACCAGACCTTGCCAGCGGTTCGCAGCGACGAAATTCGTTTTCGCCAGGTGCTGCTGAACCTGCTTTCCAACGCGGTGAAATTCACCGCCCGGGGCTGCGTGCGCGTCCGCGCGATCGAAGTCCAGCCGGAACGGCACCTCCGCTTTGAGGTGGAAGATACCGGCGTCGGCGTGCCGCTCGAAAAGCGCAATGTGGTGTTTGAAAAATTTGTGCGCCACGATCCGAAGGCGCTTCGCGGTGTCACCGGCTCCGGCCTCGGCCTGGCCATCGCCAAAAGGCTGGTGGAAATGATGAACGGAAAGATCGGGCTCGAGGCCGGGCCGGAGGGGAAAGGTTCGATCGCGTGGTTTACAATGCCGCTGGCCGAACCGCTGGAGAAGCAGGAGGCGCAGAGCGCGTGAGCACGCAGCCATTACAGGGGAAGTGCATCCTGATCGTGGAAGACAACGAGCTGGTTGCGAAATTCTTCAGCTTGGCGCTGGAACGCGCGGGCGGTTGCTCATGTCTCATCTCTGAAGACGTGCCGACAATTTTGAACCATGCGTCCTCGGGAGACATTGATCTTGTCCTTCTGGACGTGTCGCTCAACAACTCGGAGTGGGAAGGCCGCCCCATTGGTGGCGTGGAACTGTGCCGCATGCTGAAAGAAAAATCGCCGCGGCACTTGCCCGTGCTTCTAGCCACCGCTCATGCGATGAGCGGCGATCGCGAACGCCTGCTGGAGACGTCCGGCGCCGACGGCTATCTCGAAAAACCGGTCTATGATTCGGTCCTTCTTGTCGAAAAAGTACGCAGCCTGCTGGATAGCCCTCAAGCCAAATAATTTCAGACTCACCTTCTTCCAAAGTGCCGGGTTGGAAACCCCGCAAGGGATAGATACGGGCGGCCATACCCCGGCATGAAATAATTTTCTCATCCTGATTTTGGACTATCGTGCCTGGTCCTGATAACTATGCCTACGCTTCCAGTTCTGCTTTTGCTTTGCCTTGATCTGTTGATTTTCATCGCGGCTGGCTTTCTCTGGGATTCTTCTCCCCGCAAGCAAGAGAACCTGCTTCTCTCCACGCTGTTTCTCTGCTCCGGAATGCCCGCGCTGATCTATCAAGTTGTCTGGCAGAGGGTTCTGTTCGGGATCTACGGAGTGAACGCGGAATCGGTGGCTGCGGTTGTAAGTGCGTTCATGCTGGGACTGGGGCTGGGTGGTTTGCTGGGCGGCTGGCTTTCCTCGCGCTTTCCCAGGCAGGCGCTCATCCTTTTTGGACTTTCCGAACTTGGCGTCGCTCTGTTTGGATTAACTTCGCTGAAGATTTTTCATTGGACGGCTGCTTTTACGACCGGCGCAAGCCTGCTTTCGGTGGTCGTTTTCAGCATCCTTCTGCTTGTTGTTCCCACGCTGCTGATGGGTGCGACGCTTCCGTTGCTCGTGGAGCATTTCGTTTCCCGTTCCGGGCGCGTTGGATTGTCGGTGTCGAGGTTGTATTTCGCCAATACCCTTGGCTCTGCCGTCGCCTGCTATGTTTGCGCCACCCACCTCATGCGAAGTTTTGGGTTAAGCGGGTCGGTAACCGTGGCGGCTTGCCTGAACACGATTGTCGGCGCGTCGGCTTACCTTTATGGACGCCGGGAGCAAACAAGCGGTGCGGCAGTCACGGAATTCTTCAAGGATCCCGCGAAAGAAACCCCGGTGGTAACGCTGCCGAAAGCCGTCCTGCTTGCCGCACTTTCCGGATTCCTGGCGTTGGGCTTTGAAATTGTCTGGTTCCGTGTTTTTTCGCTCGCCTCTTCGGACCGGGCCCCGGCTTTCGCCTTGCTGCTGGCAACGTATCTGGGGGGAATCGCCGCAGGTGCTTACCTTTCGGAAAAATTCACACAGGGTGCCGGCGCGGAGACTGTTCTTCGCACCATGGGCGTTCTCTTGCTGGCAGCCGGCGCGCTTTCGCCATTTTTGCCTCCGCTGGTGGCGTTTCTCTCCCACAAAAATGTTTCGTATCTGTGGAGCGCCCCGGCTTTCTTCGCGGTCGCAGCGATGGTGGGCAGCGTGCTCCCGCTGCTTTGCCAGTTGTCCGTTGCCGCCAATGAAGATGCAGGCCGCCATGTCAGCTTGATCTATGCGGCGAATATCGCCGGGTCGGTGGCCGGGAGCCTGGGAATAGGCTTTGTTTGGCTGCAATACTCCGGCTTGCGTGCAGTTTGTCTCCAACTGAGCGTCCTCGGGCTTCTCGCTGGTGTCCTCGTCCTGCTCATGGTGAGCGGGCGCTTTTCGCTGAAACCGGCATGGACATGGGTTTTGGTCATCCTTTCATTCGCGATGGTCCCGGTGGCCGCGCAGAGTTACCGCCTGCTCTTTGAAAAGCTCGTTTTTGGGCAGCGCAGGGAGTCCAACGTGCCCTTTGCAAAGACCGTCGAAAATCGGAACGGAGTCATCTCCGTTACCGTGGACAACGCGGTCTTCGGCGGAGGTGTTTACGACGGGTACTACAACACCGACCCCGCGCATGACGTCAACGTTATTCTCCGCGCGTTTGCGGTGACCGGTCTGCACCCCGCCCCAAAACGCATGCTCATGATCGGGCTGGCTTCGGGATCCTGGGGACAAATATTCGCCAACGATCCCCGTGTCTCCCGGCTCGATATCGTGGAAATCAATCCCGGCTACCTGAGCCTGATTCCCCAGTACCCCATGGTGCAATCACTGCCGTTGAACCCCAAAGTACGCCTCTATGTGGATGACGGGCGGCGCTGGCTGCTTGCACATCCCGAAGAAAAATACGACATGATCGTCGTCAACTCCACTTATCACTGGCGCGACCACAGTACCACGCTGCTTTCCCGGGAATTCCTATATTTGATTCGCCAGCATCTGAATGCCGGCGGAATTCATTATTTCAATACGACGGAATCGGATGAAACCATTGCCACGGCTCTCAGCGTGTTCCCCTACGCGATGCGCATCGTAAATTTTCTGGCCGTCAGCGATTCTCCTCTTTCCCTGGACCAGGCGAAGTGGCTGCAGAGCCTGGCCGCATTCCGGATCGACGGAGTCCCCAGCTTCCATGTGGAGACCCCGGAAGGCCAACGTTTGCTGGCCGCTTATGCGGCTTTCGCCGATACCATCCATGCGCCGCCGAGATTTTTTGGCATGGAGAGCGATGCCTCTCTACGCGCTCGGCTTGGCAGACAAAGGATCATCACCGACGACAATATGGGCCGGGAATGGGCGCCAACGGCAGATTTTCCCTGGCGCAAATAGAGCCGGAGCATTACTTCAGAACTAACGGGTGAGAAAGATTTAACCGAGGGTTGCTTCCAGAACTTCGCGGAGAAGTTCCTTCTTTTGCGGCGTCAGCTTTCCGCCCTGCGCTGTCAGGTAGAAAACGTCGATGGCCTTCTGGCCTTCCGTGTCAATCAAAGCCACATCAATGTTGCATCCCTGGCGGGCGAGCGCGGAACCCACTTCATAGAGCAAGCCCGGACGATCCTGCGTGACCACTTCCATCAAAGTGGAGTGATCCGAAGAATTGTCGTCAAACTGGATGGCGGTCCGGAAAGTGACTTTGGGCGGCCTGGCCATCGCCGCGGCCAACCTGCCTTTCAACAAAGGTTCCAGCGGCTGTTTGCCGTTGACCACGTCGCCGATGCTTTGTTGAAACCGCGCCCGCTCGCCGGGATTCAGTTCGAGCGTGCGGTGCAGGTCAACGAAGTGGAAGGTGTCCAGCACCACGCCGGCGGAATTCGCGAAGGCGTCCGCTTTCACGATGTTCATGCCCCACGCGGCGAGGGCTCCGGAGATGGCGGCGAACAAGGCCGGCCGGTCAGCCGACAAGAGCGTCAGTTCGAAAGCATGATGGCGTTCCTTCAGATTGGTCTGCACCGGCTGCGCGCCGAGTTTCTGGTATAGCGAAAAATGCAGCGTCACCTCTTCCGGCGAATGAACGGCCAGGTAGCGGCGGGGGAAACCTTCCAGGAATCGTTCGATTTCCACCTTCGAAGCGGAGTCCGATTGCCGGCTGACTTGATCGAGCAATAGCGCTTCGTCGGAGACATGCAGGCGGTCGCGATCCACGCTGCGGCTGAAATGATTGGAAGTGGCGACAAACAACTGCCAGAGCATTTCCGATTTCCAGGGAGTCAACGCCTCAGGATTTACGGCGTGGATATCGGCATAAGTGAGCAAACAAAGCCGTTGCAGGCGCTCTTGGCTGCCCACAACGGCCGCGAATCCGGAAACGGTGGAAGGATCGAAAATGTCGCGGCGCTGGACGGTGGCGGACATGTCCAGGTGATGCTCGATGAGGAAATGAACTTCGCTTTTTTCTTCCGGGCTGAGTTTCAGCCGGTCGGCGGCGGTTTCCAGCGCTTGCAGGCTGCCGGCGACGTGACTTTCGACCGGCATGCCTTTGCCCACATCATGCAGCAACAGCGAAAGAATCAGCAGGTCGCGGCGGTCCACCGTTCGCCACAAAGGAGCGAAGTGCGCGCCGCGCTGGTCCGGCGGCGCGGAGAGTTCCTGCAGGTGCTCGATGGCGCGCAGCGAATGCTCATCCACGGTATAGCGATGGTAAAAATCGCGCACCACGAGCGCATCGATCGTTCGGAACTCGGGCAGCGCTTCGATCAGCAGTCCGAGGCGATGCATGGGCCGAAGCGCCAACGAAGGGAACGCGCCGCCAAGGATTTCATTCAAGGCCGTCCAGGTGATGCGGGTATTTTTATGCTGCAGCTCCGGATGCAGCATGATGTACGCAATGCCACGCTCGGCATCGCGGCTCAGCGGGACTCCCAGCCGGGAAGATTCGGCGAGCAGCGCGTAGATGGCGTTCCGGTCGGAAAACGCCTGCTCGTTGGTCAATTCCAGCAAGCCATCGCGCACGGCAAATGCCCTGCCGCCGCCCGTTTCGATCTTGCCGCCGGGCATCGCGTTCATCAGGCGCTGCCGGAGCGAGAGTTGCGTTACCTGGCGCTGCTCCATGTAGCGGAGCAACTGGCGGTTCAGCGTGCGCGCGTGTCGAAAATAAAGGCGCATCCATTCCGCGGCATTGCGGCGCAGGTTGTCGTCAATGCCCAGCGAGCGGTCTGCGGCGTCGGCCTGCAGTTCATAGGTGAGCGTGTTGTCGTTGCGGCCGTTGCTGTAGTGGAGGAAGCACCGAATGCCGCTCAGAAACTCCACGGCATTGCGCGTGAGTTCATCCTCATTCATCGGGCTGATGCGCGGGTCGCGGCGGTCGCCCGCAAGTTGGCGCATCCACAGCGTGGCATGGTAATCGCGCAAGCCCCCCGGAGCTTCCTTTACGTTGGGCTCCAAATGGAAGATCGTGTTGCCGTAGCGCGAAAGGCGTTCACGCGTGAGGCGCTGGAGTTCCGAAAGCAGCAGCGCCCGGGCCTGTTTTTCCGGGCCCAGCAAAACCTTGGCGTCCAGTTTCTCGAAGAGCTGCGCGTCGCCGTCCAGAAAGCGGCGATCCAGCATGGCCAGATGAAATTCGGAGTTGGATTCTTCAATGTGCCGGCATTCGTCCAGAGTGCGGCCGGCGGAGCTGACGCGAAACCCGAGATCCCAAAGGGTGCGGGAAAATTCCGAGATCAGCGGGCGGTACTCTTCCTCGGCCTTTTCGTTGCCGAAGAGAAATAGCAGGTCCAGGTCCGAATAAGGGAACAGCATCTCACGGCCGTAACCGCCGAGTGCCAGCAGCGCCAGGCCCTGCGCGGGACCGCTGCGTACGCGAAGCAGTTCGCCGAAGACTTTCCTGATTGTGCCGTCCGCCAGCTCACACAACTGCCGCAGCGTCTCGCGAGCGCCGGCTCCGTTCTCAAAAAGTTTACGAATCCGCTCCCGCTGAGCTTCGCATTGCGGCCCCAGCTCAGAAAGCGGAGTGACCTGCGGTTCTTCCATCGGTTTGCTATTCGGGCGAAAGCTTGGAACCATACCTGAACGCGGAGAGGACATCGGATCCTTATAGAGCGCTTTCGCCGCGTTCCTCGTTGCGGATCCGGATTGCTTCTTCAACCCGGCTCAGGAATATCTTACCGTCTCCGATTTTTCCTGTCTTGGCGCTCTTTAAAATCGTTTCCACGGCCCGGTTCACCAGGTTGTCCGGCAGCACCAGCTCCAGTTTAATTTTGGGCAGCAGGTCCACGGTGTATTCCCGGCCGCGGTAGACTTCCGTGTGGCCCTTCTGGCGCCCGTGCCCGCGCACTTCCGTCACGGTCATTCCGTCAATGCCGATTTCCAGCAGGGCTTCCTTCACCGATTCAAACCGCGACGGCTGAATGATGGCTTCAATTTTCATCATACGGATCTCTGCTCCCGCCTGGCGTTGGTCCTGAATTTCATCCTTGTTCTATGCCTCCAGGTTGTAGCCTTCTTCTCCATGCAGCGTGATGTCCAGCCCTTGGATTTCCTGCTCTTCCGTAACGCGCACGCCGGTGATCGCATCCACAATTTTCAAAATTACAATCGTGCCGACGATGGCAAAGACCCATGCCAGCAGAATGCCCACCAACTGATTTCCAACCTGCCCCCAATGGCCGTCGAAGCCGCCGACAGGCTTGCCGTCGCCATAGATCGGATTGATAACCATTCGCGCGCAAACTCCCGTCAGCAGGGCGCCGATGGTCCCGCCCGCGCCGTGCACGCCGAAAGCATCGAGCGCATCATCGTATCCGAAAATGGCCTTGAACTTTGTGACCATCCAGTAGCAGAAGGCACCCGCAACGAAGCCGATCCCCAGCGCGGACATTGGGTCAACAAATCCCGCAGCCGGCGTGATGGCCACCAGCCCGGCGACAGCTCCGGAGATTGCGCCGAGCGCGCTGGCGCGGCCGTTCTTCAGCCATTCCGCTGCGCTCCAGCTTAATGCCGCAGCAGCCGCGCCGAAATGTGTGGCCACAAAGGCACTGCTCGCCAGGCCGCCGGAAGATAGCGCACTGCCGGCGTTGAACCCAAACCATCCGACCCACAATAAGCACGCACCAATGAAACTCAGCACCAGGCTATGCGGCGGCATCGCCTGCTTGGGATAACCGACGCGCTTTCCCATGTACAGAGCGCAGACCAGCGCCGAAACGCCGGAGGTGATATGCACCACCGTGCCGCCGGCGAAATCCAGCGTCGGGAATCTTCCGCCCAGCGAAGCGTTCAGGAATCCGCCTTTGCCCCACACCATGTGCGCCATCGGTGCGTACACCAGCAGGAACCACAACGTCATGAACAGGCAAGTGCCGGAAAATTTCATGCGCTCAGCCGTCGCGCCGGTGATCAACGCGGGCGTGATGACCGCGAACATCAACTGGTAGACCATGAACGTGAGTTGCGGAATCGTCGCCGCATAGTCCGCGTTGGGCGTCACGCCGACGCCGCGCAACATCGCGAACTGAAAATTCCCGATCACCGGCCCGCTCCCGCCGAAACAAAGGCTGTAGCCCACCAGCGCCCACAACACGGTGATCAACGCCATCAGCGCAAAGCTCTGCATCATGATAGCCAGCACGTTTTTGTGACGGACGAGTCCGCCATAAAAGAGTGCCAGGCCCGGCCCGGTCATCATCAGCACCAGAGCGGCGCTGACCAGCATCCAGGCGTTGTCGGCGTTCGATTGCGCCGCGGCCACTCTCTGGTCCAATTGGTTCAGTTTGTCGGCGACGGCTTTTGCGGAATCCGGGGAGGCAGCACTGGCGGCGGGAGGAGCAGAGGGCTGCTGCGCGCGAACGGGGAGGGAACTCAGCACCAGGGTCAATATGCAACAACACAAAATGCCCATGCGCTTCATCAATAGGTTCTCCGGAGCGAAAGGTTAGTTCCCGCCCAATAGAAGGTCAACCGCTGATTATTTCGGGGAATGTTCACTGGACCGCCAGATTATACGCACTGCGCTTGGATGCCTGCTCTTGAAATTTTGCTGGAGAAAATTCATTTTTCAGATACCTGGCCGGCCAGGACCTTCCTCTTTGTTTCGCCTGCGAAGCGATCCGCCTCGCGCGTGGGACGCGGAATCCGGTAACCGTTGGTGACCGCCAGGGTCAGCCGGACCGCCGTTTCAAGGCTCACCCGGTGGCCCTGCGAGACATAGATCGGCCTTACTCCGTCGCGCGTCCGCAGCACCGCTCCAATCCGCTCGCCCCCTGCCTTTTCATCAATTAGGGGCGCCCAACTGCCCGCCTTTTGCGGCAGTACTCTGTGCGTTCCGATTAGCAGGCTTTTCGCGCACCCTATGGTGGGCAGGTCCAGCACCAAGCCCAGATGCGAGGCAAGACCCATCCGCCGGGGGTGGGCATAGCCGTGGGCATCGCAAAACAGCAAGTCGGGCATAGTTTGCAATTTCCTCAGGGCAGCGAGCAGCACGGGAATTTCCCGGAAGCTCAACAAACCCGGCACGTAAGGAAATTCCAACGGCAGGATCGCATAAACGCGTTCCAGTTCTTCCATTTCGGGAAAGCGGTACATCACCGCGCAGCCGATGGCCCGATTCGCTTCCCGCAAACGGTTCCACCGGCTCGCCGGCTTCTTCAATGCCTGCGAACCGGTGAGAACAAACGAAGCGTCCAGACCGGCCACCGTGCGGATTGGGCCGAAAGCGTCCTCACCTCTCCAGTGGGTTTGCATCTCTTCCTGGATTTTGCGCGCCTCGGCCGGAGTCACGTCCCAGCGGTGCCCGCGAACAACCCCAATTGGCTTGTCCTTCATCCTTATCATCGTATAATGCAAAGGCCGCCGGCACCGGATGGCCTGCCGCTGCCCCGTAGCTCTGCAAAAGTGGAAGTAAGGAATACTGCGATGACTCTGCATCCACCACTGGAAATTTCTTCGCGCGCCGCCGACGGCATCCACTATGTGGATGTGCAGGGCCGGCTGACCATCGGCGATCCCAGCGAGCACCTGAGCTTGTTCATGCAAAAGCTGGTGGCCGAGGGCGCCCGCAAGGTGATCGTCAACCTCAACGAAATTCCCCAGATTGACAGTTCCGGCATCTCCGCGATCGTCAAGCTGTCCATCTCGCTCGCCCGCCAGGGCGGCGGTCTGCACCTGGTCTGCGGCGAAGGCCGCGTCCGCGACGCGCTCACCGTCACGCGCCTTGTCGAAGCCATCCCCACCTACGAAAACGAAGCCGCCGCCCGCGCCAGCTTTTGATCCGTGTTAGAATCCGCGGCGTGCGAAAGTTGGCAACGAATCAAATGTTCTGGGTTGTTGCGCTCATAGTCTTTTGTTTTCCTGCAGGCTCTCGATCGCAAACTCCCGGCGTTCCCCCAGACTCAGCTCCGAAAACTTCCAATTCGAACGGCGAAAAGGCTACCGACCCGAATAAGAGCGTCATGGCTTTACCATCGTGTGGCTACACGCCCAATCCTCCGTACACGAAGGAAGCGAAGGCTGCGAAATTTCAGGGGACAATTTTGGTTCAAGGGATCATCATGCTTGACGGCAGTATCACCAATATTAAAATTCTTAAATCGCCCGGTCTTGGCCTGGACGAATCCGTGATTAAGACAATGAAGAAATGGAAGTGCACTCCGGCGATCGGACCGAATGGGAAACCTGTTCCAACACAGACCCCGTTTGAAATCACATTTCGATTGTATTGAGGTTGCTATCCGCCCTTTTTGAGTTCGGCGAGGACCAGTTTGGCGAGTTCCTTAAGGGTTTCGAAAACGCCGGTGCCATTGATGGCGACGCCTTCGATGATCGGCTCGCCTTTTTTCTGAAGCTGCTTCTTCAGCTCCTCCACCGTCATGGCATTCGGCAGATCGCGCTTGTTCAACTGCAGCACATAAGGAATCGTGTCGAAATTCAGATTGTGTTCCTTCAGGTGTTCGTGAAGGTTTTCCATGGTCTCGAAATTCGCGTCCAGCCGCTCTTCCTGGGAATCAGCTACAAAGACCACGCCATCGGCGCCCTTCAGGATCAGCTTGCGGCTGGCTTCATAAAACACCTGCCCGGGCACGGTATAGAGGTGGAAGCGAGTCTTGAACCCGCGCACAGTGCCTAAATCCAGCGGAAGAAAATCGAAAAAGAGCGTACGGTCGGTTTCCGTCGCCAGCGAAACCATCTTGCCCTTCAGATTCTGGCCCGTGTGGTCATAGATCCACTGCAGGTTGGCGGTCTTTCCGCCTAGACCTGGACCGTAGTACACGAGCTTGCAGTTAATTTCGCGCGCAGGAAAGTTTATGAAAGGCACGAGTCGTTAGCCTGACTTACGTCTCAAACTTATAGCATACGCCTGCAGGGCAGGCCAGCACTCCGCCATGCTCCCGCCATTGAAATGACTGCTACCAGTGTCGTGGAGAAGCGCCATTTTCTAAAAGGTTATTTTCAATCTGTGCTCCCGGTCGGTTAAGGCTATCCAACACGGCACTTTGCGCATTTGTTGCGGAACTTTCCCCCGCATTGACGTGCAGCGAGGCCTCTGCTAGCATTCGCGCCATGGCGAAAGCGCAGAAATCCTCTTCCGGTTCCTCCGGGCGGTCCAAGTCCTCCTCCAAGGGATCCTCTAAGTCTAAGAAAAAAGGCAACTTGCCTGCGCCTCCCCCGCAGCGTGGAGGCGTCGAGATGGTGGATCCCCTGGTTCGCGCACAGATGAAGCTCTACGAAGAGGCCATGGGATTGTTTCACCAGCAAAAATTTCAGCGTTCCAAACAGGAGCTGGAAAAGGTTCTGGAAGGTCCCAGCAAGGAACTTGCGGATCGCGCGCGCACCCATTTGCGAATTGTGGAACAGCGCATGAAGCCTTCCTCCGAGCAGAATCCGAAATCGCCCGAAGAGCATTACCAGCGCGGCGTCGCCATGATGAACCTGGGCCGTTGGGACGAGGCTCGCGAAAGCCTGGAGAAAGCCCGCAAGCTGGCGCCGAAGGCGGATCATATTCACTACGCCCTTGCCGCGCTCGATTGCCTCACCGGCGAAGCGGATTCTGCGATGGCCAATCTGAAAATCGCCATTGACCTGCGCCCGGCGAACCGCTTTCACGCCCGCAACGACGAAGATTTTGCCTTCCTTCAGGAAGACCCCCGCTTCACGGAATTGCTGTATCCTGAAAAAGATAATTACGCAGGGTAGACCTGCTCGCCCGGCTCATTCTGTAAACACAAACAGGGTTTGGAACGCGGCGCTTGTATTGGCCTTACGCCGGCAACCCGGCCAGGATGGACTGCGTGCGGCAGGTGAAACTCCCCGCAGGGCCGGAATCTTTCGATTACTGAGCGGCTCGTGAAAAAAAAGTCGAGGACGAAAAAGCAAGCGGTGCGCGGCCTGCGCGTTGTGGCGCTGGGCGGCGGCACGGGGCTCTCCGCGCTTTTGCGCGGGCTTAAGGAAAACGTAGTGCGCGGCTCGGACCAGGCTCCGACCCGCGAGCGGCCCATCTCCGATTTGACCGCCATTGTTACCGTCACCGACGACGGCGGCAGCTCCGGCCGTTTGCGGCGCGAAAATCGTATGCTTCCGCCGGGCGACATTCGCAACTGCATGGTGGCGCTGGCCAAAGACGAAGCGCTGCTCAGCCGACTGTTTCAATACCGGTTTCAGGCGGGCCACGGGCTGATTGGCCACAACTTCGGAAATCTTTTTCTGGCCGCCCTGACGCATGTCACCGGCGATTTCGCGGAAGCCGTGCGGGTTTCGAGCAAAGTGCTGGCGATTCGCGGGCGCATTTTTCCGTCCACGGTTTCGAACGTTCATCTTGTGGCCACGCTGGCCAACGGAAAGCGCATCCAGGGCGAGACCAGCATTTCCCGCAGCAAGATTCCCATCCGCAAAATTGAGCTGAGCCCGCGCGGCGCCCGCCCGCTTCCCAAAGCCATTGAAGCCATCGAAGAAGCCGACCTGATTCTGATGGGGCCGGGCTCTCTCTACACCAGCGTGATTCCCAACCTGCTGATTCCCGAAATTGCTCACGCGGTGGTTCGTTCGCGCGCGCCTCGCGTGTACATTGCGAATCTGATGACCCAGCCCGGCGAAACTACGCAATACACGCTGAGCCAGCACCTTCGCGCGATTGAAAACCACGTCGGGAAGCGTGTGATCAACTACGTGGTGGCAAACCGCAAGCCAGTCTCGCTGGAAGTGGCCCGGCGTTATCGCGCGGAGGGCGCGGAACCCGTTGCGATTGACAGTGCGAACATCGCAAAGATGAAAGTTCGCCTGCTGGCCGACAATCTCCTCGAAGAACACGGCGTGATTCGCCACAATTCACCGCGACTCGCCGGCTTGCTGGTTAGGGAATTCCTTCGCTCCTGAGCCATCACCCATTCTGGCTACTTCCTTGAAAGCCAGGCTGTAGTAACTGTCCGGGCAGTTTCTTCCCACGATAAGGCCACTTTCCTCTCTGGCCGGTGTCTAATAAATGGAGTTCATCCGCGGGACAAAAACGATCATGGCCTTTCTCCGCAAAGGCTTTCTCAAGTCCGCTAACCGCCGCAACGAACTCTTCTGCCGGCTCGACCCGGCGCCGTTTGCCGCAATCGTTTTCGCACTCTTCTCTGTATTGCTCTCTCCTCACATGGTTACCGACGTTCCCGTCCACACGTGGAGCGCGGATCGTGTCGCCCTGCGCCATGCCAGGACTCTGCCGATGGCAAACCGCGAAGACGCAATCTGGATCACCGTAACCCGTGACGGTTCCGTCTATTTTCAAAACTCCCGTACTCATGTGGATCAATTGCCCAACAAAATTCGCGATGCTGTGCGCAACGGCGCGGAGAAGCGCATCTATCTGAATGTGGACGCGCGCGCGAAATACGGCGATGTGAACGCTTTGCTCCCCTACATCCAATTGTCCGGGATTGAAAACGTCAGTTTCCTCGCCGAAACGCCTTATCACGCCGGTTCCTGAATTCGCGCGGCCTACCCCGCAGCCGGGATTCCAGCTAACATTCTTCCTGCACGCATTCATTCTTCACGGAGCGAGTTCATGTCCACTTTCGGCCTCATCGAATACAAAGACGCAAGCCCCGCCGTCAAAGCGGTTTATGACGACATCATGGCCACCCGCAAAACCGACTACATCAACAATTTCTGGAAGGCCATCGCCCACGATCCCGCGCTCCTGAAGCGCACCTGGGAAGACCTGAAAGCCATCATGGCCCCCGGCGCGATCGATCCGCTCACCAAGGAACTCCTCTACATCGCCGTCAGCGTCACCAACAATTGCCACTATTGCATCGCCTCCCACACCGCGTCCGCGTTTGCCAAAGGGATGACCCCGGAAATGTTCAAAGAACTCCAGGCAGTGATCGGCATGGCCAACGAAACGAACAAACTGGTCACCGGCTACCAAGTCGCCGTGGATGCACGCTTCCAGCCGCCTCTCGACGTCAACAAAAAGTAGCTCCTCGCAAGTTTTGCAAGCCTGGATAAATCGGCCCCCACCGAACAATTTTCCGCTCGTTCTCTGTTCCTAATCCGCACCTTCACTCTTCGCGCACAATATGTTCCCTGTAGTACTTGCGTACTATATGGACCCCCTCCCCCCAATCCCACCATATAGAGGTAGAACCGGGAAGCCCGCGGTACGGGCCTGTCCGCACAAGTCCAGCTTAAGTGAGTGGTTTATGACACCCATTGTGAAAGACTCAGAGCACGCAGCCGCATCCACCGCTCCCGGCATCCCGGCGTCTCCCGCTTCCACCACGGCTGCTCGCCCGCAACCGGTTGCGCTCGAAGTTCCCGTCACCGTGAACGGCGCGCGTTCCGTGGATGGCTCCGATAAGCGCGAACCCTTTTCCGAACGTTCGCAGACGGTCCTGGTTTTCGGACATGGCGCGGTCCTTCGAATTTCCGCTTTGCTCGCTCCCGGACAACTGGTGTTCCTCACCAACGAAAAGACCAAGAAGGAAGTCGTTTGCGTGGTCGTGAAATCCAAGACCGATGGCAACGCCGTTGGCTACGTTGAATTGCGATTCACGGAGCCGGCCCCCGGTTTTTGGGGCATGCGTTTTCCTTCGGATACGGTTCTCCCGCAAGCGGCAACGCGTCCAGCGACTCAGGTGTCTGCTCCTGTTCCGCAAAAAGTGACGCCGGTTCCGGCACCCGTCGCCGTGAAGCCCGTTGCCCCACCGCTTCCAATCGCAGTTAAACCGGTTGCGACCGTCCCGGCGACCCCAGTCAACGTCACCCCGGTAATTCCGAAAGTGCCCGCAACCCCGGCGCCGCCGGCTTTTCCAGTTGCTCTTCAATCAGCACCCATGATCGAGCGTGCCGCTCCCAGCGTTGCGTCTTCTCCGCTATTTGCTCCCACAGAAACAAACGCTGTGCTCGCTTCTCCCATTGGCGGAACGGCCTCTTCTTCCAGCCAATCGACCGATGAGCTTAAGCAGCAGGCTGCTCGCCTCCAGGAACAACTCAGCTCGCTGCTGTTCGCCGAAACGCCTAAGCAAACACCTTCGACGAACAAGTCCGCTCCCGAGAACGCCTCTGCGCCGGATTTGGCGCAAAAAGTTCTGGACCTTACCAATTTCACTCCCGCGCCGGTGCCTGCTCAACCGGTGAAGAGCGTTGTGCCGCCACCGCCATCTGGTAAGTCTTCGATGGACGTCGAGGAGATCAAGATTCCCGCCTGGCTGGCGCCTCTGGCTCGTGAATCGGAGCCCTCGGTCCCCGTGCAGAGCTCCAGCAGCGAACCGGATTCATTCGCCGAAGTTGAAACTGTGGTTTCCGAGCCGGTGGAAGAAAGTGTGAGCTCGGAAGTACATCAGATCTCCCCGCGGCCGGAAGTGGCGATTTTTGGCGGGCAGCTTCTCGGAGAGTCGGCGCAGTCATCCAGTGCCGCCCCATCGGGCTCAAGAACCGGTCTTTTCCTTGGCATCGCCGCTTCGCTGCTCTTGATCGCGGGCGGAGTGTGGTATTCGCGCCAGCCTGGCAACGCGATTTCTGGATTGCTCGGCGGAAGTTCTGCGACTTCTCAGGCCGCGGCCTCGGCAGCAGCGGAACCTGAAACCGCTATCGCAACGCCGGTTTCGCATCCGGAAGCTCCGGTTGCGGCCGCCAGTTCCTCGCCGGCCCCTTCGCCGGTAATTTCCCCGATTCTGAAGAATACGTCTCCTGCTCCAGCGCCGCGGAACACGACTCCGGTTGCCGCTCCGGCCTCGACTCCAACTCCGAGCCCCCGCAATACCCCACCTGTCGAGGAACCGAAAAAGCCCTCCGTGGGCGACGTCCGCCTGGCGAAGCCGATGATTAATCGCGGCAAAGCTGCTTCTGCTCCGGGAGATTCCGAGCCTTCCATTGACGTCAGCTCAAGCGCGAACAGTGCCGCGCCCCTCGCCACCCTGAGCGAGTCTCATCCCAACGCGCCGGCCGCTCCCGTACCGATTGGCGGAGATGTGAAGCCGGCCAAGCTCCTCAAATCCGTTCAGCCGGTTTATCCGCAAATGGCCAGGACCCAGCACGTGTCCGGCAATGTCCAGATTGACGCATTGATTGACGCGGACGGCAACGTCAGCGCGATGAAAGTGCTTTCCGGTCCATCGCTTCTCCGCGACGCCGCCCTGCAATCCCTGAAGCAATGGAAATATCAGCCCGCGGAACTCAACGGCCAGCCCACATCCATGCACCTGACAGTGACCCTGCAGTTCCGCGCCCAATAATTAGCCAGTGCGAAGTGCCAAGTGGGCTGGCGTCAGCCATACTTCATTGCCAACCGATTACATTTTTCAGAGCGCTCCGTGCGGAGGGGTGAGATAATTGGTGTTCCATCAGGAGGAGCCCGATGGCGTCCACCTCTCAAAGCGTAATTGTCCGCGACCCGGATATCCACAGTGGAGAACCGGTTTTCCGTGGTACGCGCGTTCCTTTCCAGACCCTGCTTGACTATTTGGAAGGCGGAGAAACGCTGGATGAATTCCTGAAACAATACCCTGGTGTAAGCCGCCAGGACGCCATCGCCGCGCTGGAAGAAGCTAAGAGCCTCCTCTTGGCTCGCTTCGGGAAATGAAGATCCTCATTGATGAATGCCTTCCGGACGAGCTGAAGGAAAGCGTCTCGGCCATGGGCCACGAGTGCCAAACGGTCCGAAGAGCGGGATATGGTTCGAAAAAGAACGGCGAGCTCCTTACTCTTGCTGAAGGTCGGTGGGACGTCCTGCTCACGAGCGACCGCAATATCAAGTATCAGCAGAACATGACTGGGCGAAGAGTTTCCATCCTGATCCTCCGTGCGAAATCGAATCGCATGAAGGACTTGCTACCGCTCATGCCAGCCTGTGCTGAAGCCCTTCTCTCAATTCAACCGGGCCGGGTGGAAGAAATTGGGCCACAATAGCCGGATGGTGGGACAAACCATCCTGGTCGAGGCGTCGTACTACCGCGCCAGATACTACGA
>DASSGJ010000031.1:0-2413 GCA_035693545.1 Candidatus Acidiferrum sp. | reverse complement strand
TCGCGCGGTCGCGGGCCTGCTCCTGCTCTTTGCGTTGGTTGCCCTCGCGCCCTGCCCGGCATTCGCTAACGACGCGCCGGCCTGGATGCACGCCCTCACCAGCGTCCCGCTCCCTCCCCACGATGAAAAAACCGACGCGGTTCTCCTCTATTCCGAAGAAATCCTGATCGTCCAGCCGGATGGAAAACTGAAAAGAATCCATCGCCGGGCCTACAAGATTCTTCGTCCCAGTGGAAAGGAACACGGCAAGCAGGTCTTTACCTTTAATAACGACCGCCGCATTACCAATATTCGTGGCTGGTGCATTCCCGCTCAGGGCAAGGATTTTGAAGTCAAAGACAAAGACCTGACCGAGAGAGGCTATACCGATGTGGAGGGCGGGGAACTGATCTCCGATGTTCGCGCCAAAGTGATGAACATTCCGGCCCCGGATCCGGGCAACCTTATCGGGTATGAGGTCGAGCACGATATTCGCCCATATATTCTGCAGGATGAATGGTTCTTCCAGGACGAAATACCCGTCGCAGAATCGCGTTACACCTTGCAACTTCCTTCCGGCTGGGAATACAAAGCCGTGTGGATCAACCATCCGGAACTTCCGCCTGTCCCGGTCGGCAGCAATCAGTGGCAGTGGGTTGTCAAAAATGTTCCGGAGGTTAAAGACGAGCAGTTCATGCCGCCGTGGAAAGGCGTCGCCGGCGTGATGGTAGTCAGCCTGATTCCGCCGAGCGGAGCCAAGGGCGGATTCCTCACCTGGTCGGAGATGGGTTCCTGGTACAAAGGCCTTACGCAAAACCGTCTTGATGCGTCTCCCGCCATAAAGCAAAAAGTTGCCGAACTTACGGCTAACCGGCCTACCGCATTTGGCAAAATGGTGGCGCTTGCCGAATTCATGCAAAAAGATATTCGCTATGTTGCCATTACGCTGGGAATCGGCGGCTTGCAGCCGCATTCCGCGGACGAGACTTTTTCTCACCGTTACGGCGACTGTAAGGACAAAGCCACGCTTCTTTCTTCCATGCTCAGGGAAGTTGGCATCGACTCGTACTTCGTGGTCATTAATCATGAGCGAGGCGGCGTCACTCCTCTCACCCCTCCGCACATCGGTGCCTTTGACCATGTTGTGCTCGCCATTCACCTTCCGGATTCCGTCAACGATCCCTCGCTTGCCGCTGTAAATCAGCATCCCAAACTCGGGCGCCTGCTCTTCTTTGACCCTACCGATGAGGTCACTCCTATTGGCCAGCTCTATGGCTCGCTGCAGTCGAACTATGCGCTCATGGTCACTCCGGATGGCGGGGAACTTACGCAATTGCCGCAATTGAATACATCCGGCAACGGCACCACGCGCGTCGCCAAGCTCACTCTCGATCTTCGCGGCACACTCAGTGGCAACGTTCACGAAACCCGCGTCGGTGATTCCGCCTCCCACCAGCGATGGACTCTTCGCTACGTTGAAAAAGATGCCGACCGCATCAAGCCCATCGAAACCATGATGTCGCGCTCGATGGGCAACTTTCAGATCACCAAGGCGTCCATCAGCAACCTGAAGCAGAACTCTTTGCCCTTCGGCTACGACTGGTCCTTCGTCGCTCCGGCCTATGGCAAGACCGCCGGTGATTTGCTGCTGGTCCGGCCTCGCGTCATTGGCTCTTATGCCAGCGGCGTTCTCGAAACTAAGGAACCCCGCAAATATCCCGTCGAGTTTGAGGGGCCCCGCCGCGACGCCGACGATTTTGAAATCAAACTTCCCCCGGGTTACGCCGTGGACGAACTGCCCCCTCCCATTGACGTGGAGTACAGCTTCGGCAGCTACCACAGCAAGACCGAAGCCGACGGCGACACCATCCGCTACACCCGAACAGTCGAGATCAAGGAGCTCAGCGTTCCCGTTTCCAAAGCCGATGACCTCAAGAAGTTCTACCGCATCATCGCCAGCGACGAACGCAACACCGCCGTCCTTAAACCCGTCGCGCACTGATTCGTTCCCCATACAGCGACGGCATTTCTGTAGCTCACCCCTTCGAGGGGTGAGGCCTTCCCGCGCATCGAGAAAATGTCCCCAACGGAGCCCCGAACGATCGATAATTTTCACCCAAAGTACTAGCCGCCACTCATCCAGCAAGAATTACAGAGCCAAGCCAAATACCAGTGCGAAGTTTCGTACTGGGACTCCGCTCCGAAAAAAATGTTTCCGCCGCAACTTCCTCCCTGATTGCGACTTAGCCGCTTTGGCGTCCAACATGCTCCTCATGAGTCTTCGAGAGGACCACATGGAAAGTGGACTTTTCTACAAAACGGCGTTTTGCTCGACCTATGAAAGACTCTTGTGCGCTTGCGTGCAGTCGCTGGACGCTTGGAAAAACCTGCGCGAAGAGATCGCCAACTCTGGCTTGAGGCGTAAGGAAGCGGG
>DASSGJ010000030.1:0-3694 GCA_035693545.1 Candidatus Acidiferrum sp. | reverse complement strand
AACAACGAATGCCTCGTTTACTCATGCATGGCCTGTCAATATTCCGGCAACGGTGGGCGATGATGTCGCTTACGTCGGCTTCACCGGGGGAACCGGCGGCCAGACGGCGATTCAGGACATCCTCAACTGGACCTTTGTCGCCAATTTGACCGCACCACCCACGCTAACCTCCATCGCGGTTACGCCCGTGACCCCATCGGCACCAGCGGGAACCACAGTTCAATTCCACGCAACCGGAACGTATTCCGACAACAGCACTCAGGACCTCACCTCGACGGTGACTTGGGCTTCTTCGAATACCGCCGGAGCCACAATCACTGCTGCAGGACTCGCGACTGCCGGAACCTCCGGGCAGAGCACCACCATTTCTGCCACCTCGGGGGCTGTCTCCGGTTCCACCACACTCACCGTAACTGCCGCGACGTTAAAATCCATTGCGGTGACCCCGGCAAACTCCTCGGCTGTTGCTGGAACCACAGTTCAATTCCACGCAACCGGAACGTTTTCCGACAACAGCACCCAGGATCTCACCTCGACGGTCACTTGGGCTTCCTCGAATACCGCTGGAGCCACCATTACCGCAGCGGGACTCGCCACCGCTGGAACCGCCGGACAGAGCACCACTGTTTCCGCGACCTCGGGAGCCATCTCCGGTTCCACCACGTTCACCGCTACCGGAGCCTCTTCCGGAATTAACTTTGCTTCTGGCTTCTCTTCCACTGGCCTGGCACTGAACGGCAACGCGGTTCTCAATGGCACTCGTTTGCGCCTGACGGATGGCGGTGCCAGCGAAGCGGGCAGCGGTTGGTTCAGCACGCCGGTAAACGTGCAGACCTTCACGACTGACTTCATGTTCCAGCTCACGACTCCGAACGCGGATGGCATGACGTTTGCGATTCAGAACACTGGCACGACGGCGCTTGGTCTGTCGGGTGGCGGGCTCGGTTATGGCGCTGATACTCCCACGGGTCCTCTGGGAATCGGGAAGAGCGTAGCCGTAAAATTTGACCTCTATAACAACGCGGGCGAAGGCACGAATTCGACGGGTATTTATACCAACGGCGCTTCGCCAACAACGCCGGCCACTACTCTTGGCGGGGGCGTGAACCTGCATAGCGGCGACATCTTCAAGGTTCACATGACCTACGATGGCACGACGTTGACGATGACGATCACCGACACGGTCAACACGGCCCAAACCTTTACGACTTCATGGCCGATTAACATCCCGGCGACCGTCGGCGCAAACACGGCCTATCTCGGCTTCACCGGAGGAACCGGCGGCGCGACGGCCACCCAGGAAATTCTGACGTGGACGTTCACCAATACGTTCACGCCGCCCAAGACGCCTGTCGTTTATCAGTCCGCGAATCTGCCGGCCGTGAGTTCCGGGCCTACCTTCCGCCAGTTCACGTATTCGAGCTTTCCGGATGTGACGGGCACGATTTTGGATGCAACGAAAGTGGGAGACAACGTCACCTTCACCGTGAACGTAGCCACACCCGCGACTTACGACATAACGGTCTCCTACAAGGCCTACCCTACCCGGGGCATTTGGCAGTTGGCAATCAACGGCACGAACGTGGGTGCACCGGCCGACGAGTACACGGCCCTGGATTCGTATGCCGTGGTTGACTTGGGCAACTTCAACTTCCCGGCGGCGGGGAACTATTCGTTCAAGTTCACCGTGACGGGCCGCAACGCAAGTAGTTCCGGCTACAGCATATCGTTCGATGACTTTACCCTGACGCCGCAATAGGGGAATCGCCCGGCTTCAGGACAGCGCGGGACTCAGGGCATTTGCCTTCGTCCCGCTTTGTTTTTCAGCCGGTGAAGCTCTAACTGAAGGTTGAGGATTCCCGGACCACGCCAGCTTCGCCGCGCTCGCGCGCCATGTACTGGTCGTGGATCCAGCGGTACGTTTTTTCCATACCAACCCGAAGCGGGGTGCTCGGCTCCCAGCCGAGATATTTCCTGATCAGGGTGTTGTCGCTGTTCCTGCCGTTGACTCCCTTCGGCGCGCTCAAATCGTAATTTCGCTTCAACTTGATTCCGGCAATCGCTTCCGTGATATCCACCAGTTGGTTGATGGTTACGGCTTCGCTCGACCCCAGGTTGATCGGCTCCAGAATCCCGGAGTTCATGATTTTCTGAATGCCTTCCGTGCAATCGTCAATGAACATGAAACTCCGGGTCTGGTTTCCGCTTCCCCAGATTTCAATCTCGTGTTTCCCGGAAATCTTCGCTTCGATTACTTTTCGGCAGATTGCCGCTGGAGCTTTTTCGCGCCCGCCAAACCATGTTCCCCATGGCCCGTACACATTGTGAAACCGCGCGACCCGCGTATAGACTTTGAAATCCTCGCGGAAATGCCGGCACATCCGCTCAGAAAACAGTTTCTCCCAGCCATAGCCGTCTTCCGCGAGCGCCGGATAAGCATCCTCTTCCTTCAACGAAGGGGCCTCAAACGTCTTCTGCTTGTCTCCGTTGTAGACACATGCAGACGAAGCGTAGAAAAAGCGCCCCGCTCCGTGCTTCAACGCCGCTTGCAGCATGTGGGTATTGATCAAAACCGACAGCATGCACAGCGCCTTGTTCGCTTCAATGAATCCCATGCCGCCCATGTTGGCGGCCAGGTTGTAGACATCCATGGCGCCTTCCGCGGCCCGCTCGCAGTTCTCCTTGAGATTCAAGTCCAGCGTCAGGTTCTCAACATCCTCAAACCGCTGGTACCACTGATCGAAGGGCTTTACGTCGACTGCCCGCAGGTTCCGCTGCCCCTGCTGACGAAGAACAGCAATCAGCGCGCCTCCAATGAATCCGCCTGCGCCAGTCACGAGAATCTTGGAATTATTGTTCAACGAACGCGTCCCCCGAAAATCGATCCGGTCTGGTTCAGGCTTCCATCATACATCTGCGGGAAGCGAAAACATCTGAAGTCTATGAAGCGCCTTGGCTGTTGTCGGTTAGTGTTTTACGACAGTCAACCCCGAACGGCCCGATAGCGCCCCCGCAGCGAATTCCACCGGATGATCACCACATCCAGGAACATCTGCACGCTGTCCCGCAACATATTCACTTTGGTTGCCGGAGAGTGCGCCCAGCGGACCGCCACTTCCGCAACCCGCAGGCCGTGGTGGCGCGCAAGATAAAGAAGCTCTGGGTCAAACCCAAACCGCTCGATGGTCTGCTGCTCGAATATCACTTCGCACTTCTCGCGCTGGAACGCTTTAAAACCGCATTGTGTGTCCACGAACGGCAAGCGCAGGATCACCCGCACAATCCGGTTGAAGATGATTCCGGCGAGTTCGCGAAATCTGGATTCGTGCACCTCGATCAGTTCCCGATTCACAGCGCGCGATCCGATTGCCACGTCATAGCTATCCATTTTCGCGAGTAATTTGTCGGCCTCCTCAATCGGAGCCGAAAGATCCGCATCTGTAAAAAGAACAATCTCGCCGTGCGATTCCGCAAAACCATGTCGGACGCTGTACCCTTTTCCACGATTCTGGCCGTTTGAGACCACCCGGAGATTCGCAATTTTCCCTCGGAAGGATTCGGCGGCACGGATCGTTCCGTCGGCGGACCCGTCATCCACGACGATCACTTCCGTCTCTCGCCCCGAGGCGTTGATATAGCCGGCGATTCGCTCGAGAGTCGCGGGCAGGCGCTTCTCTTCATTGAATGCGGGAAT
>DASSGJ010000029.1:0-3876 GCA_035693545.1 Candidatus Acidiferrum sp. | reverse complement strand
GTATCGGCCGGCCGCGTTGGCCTGCCAGATTTCGACCAGCGTATTGCGGATCGGGCGGCCATCCTCATCCATCACGCGGCCGCTCACAGCGATACGCTCGCCAAGAGGTTCACCCTTGTGCTGGCGGGTCAAGTCATACGCTTTTGGGGAAACGATTTCGTTCGGGAAGGAAGGACCCGTAATTTCGGAAAGGGTAACCGGAACAGAAATCAGTGGTTGGTTCGGTGCGCGCTTGATGGAAGAAACATACGGCGGACACAGGTGGTTCGGTTGCGATCCAGGAGCCGGCTTGCGATAACCCAACAAGGGTTTCATGCGGGAGCTCTCTTTAATTAAACGCGTTCGATGATAACCGAAATCCCCTGGCCCACGCCGATGCACATGGTGCAGAGTGCATAGCGGCCTTTGGTGCGTTGCAACTGGTAGAGAGCGGTGGTGACAAGGCGCGCGCCGCTGGCGCCCAGCGGATGGCCGATGGCGATCGCGCCGCCATTTGGATTGACGTGGGGAGCGTCGTCGGGTACTTTGAGTTCGCGCAATACGGCCAGGGCTTGCGAGGCGAAAGCTTCGTTCAGTTCGATCACGTCCATCTGGGCGATGCCGAGGCCGGATTTAGCGAGCACTTTTTTGCTGGCGGGCGCGGGACCCATGCCCATGATCCGCGGAGCAACCCCTGCGGTGGCTGCGGCGATCACGCGGGCTTTCGGAGCCAAACCATATTTTTTCACGGCGGCTTCGGAGGCAAGGAGCAGCGCGCAGGCGCCGTCATTGATGCCCGAAGCGTTGCCCGCGGTGACCGTGCCTTCAGGCTTTACGACACCCTTCAGCTTGGAGAGGGCCTCGAGGGTGGTATCGGCACGCGGATGTTCGTCCACGGAGACCAGAAGGGGATCGCCTTTCTTCTGCGGGATGGGGACGGCGAATATTTCTTCAGCCAGGCGGCCGGCCTTGATCGCAGCGGCGGCGCGCTGCTGGCTGCGGAGTGCGAAGGCGTCTTGATCGGCGCGAGAAATATGAAATTCCTCGGCCACGATTTCGCCGGTTTCAGGCATGGAATCGGTGCCGTACCTGGCTTTGAGCGCGGGATTCACGAAGCGCCAGCCGAGCGTGGTGTCTTCCAGTTTCAGATTGCGCGCAAACGCGGCATCGGATTTTCCGATAACGAACGGAGCGCGCGACATGCTTTCCACCCCGCCGGCGATCACCAAGTCCAGTTCACCGCTTTTGATGCCCCGTGCGGCCAGGGCAATGGCATCCATGCTGGAACCGCACAGGCGATTGACCGTTGAGCCGGAAACTTCCTTAGGCAAGCCGGCGAGGAGAACCGCCATACGGGCGACGTTGCGGTTGTCTTCACCGGATTGATTGGCGCAGCCGTAGACGACGTCGTCGAGCGCGTTCCAATCCACGGTGGGGTTGCGTTCGACCAGTTGTTTGATCGGAAGGGCGGCCAAATCGTCGGTACGCACGCTTGAAAGAGCGCCGGCGTAACGTCCAATAGGCGTGCGAATGGCATCACAAATGTAGGCGATAGTCATTTTCTGGAGTTCTTTCCCTGGTTCACAGTCTACCGTAAACACACAGCGGAAAACCAAATGGTATACGCGGTACGCGAGGTGTGAGGTAGACTCTCAGTGGCCAAAATGGACGGCCGAGCCGAACCTCTAAAATGCTGATCAATCGACGTGAAATCCAGATCGAATGGGGAGACTGCGACCCCTTCGGCATAGTTTTCTTTCCGCGGTACTTCGAATACTTTGATGCGTGCACGAACGCATTGTTTCACCGCGGGCTGGGGTATCCCAAAGCGGAGATGCTGCGGCGATTCAAGATAGCGGGCATCCCGCTGGTGGAGGCGAGCTGCAATTTCAAGGTGCCATCAACGTTTGGGGACATCGTGACAGTGGAATCGTGCGTTACGAAATGGGGCACGAGCAGTTTTTCGCTGCAGCACAAACTGTTTCGCGGGGATGTTCTGGCCGTTGAGGGAATCGAGAAGCGTGTATGGACGGTGCGCGAGCCTGGCGATCCCGGCAAAGTGAAAAGCCATCCGATTCCCAAAGAAGTAATCGAGAAACTTTCCTAAGAGGAACGCGACTTTCGCATGGCCACCATCCGGACACAAGTGGGAATTGTGGGCGCAGGCCCGGCGGGCCTGATGCTGGCGCATCTTTTGCACCTGCAGGGAATTGAGAGCGTGGTGCTGGAAAGCCACTCACGGGAGCACGTGGAGAGCCGCGTGCGTGCCGGCGTGCTGGAGCAGGGCACCGTGGAAATGTTGCAGGAATCGGGCGTCGGAGCCCGGATGCAGCGCGAGGGATTGCAGCATCATGGAATCGAATTGCGGTTTGGGGGACAGGGCCACCGGATTGATTTTCAGGACCTGGTGGGAAAGTCGATCACGGTTTATGCGCAGCAGGAAGTGCTGAAGGATTTGATTGCCGCGCGGTTGAGCTATGGTGCTCCGATTTTCTTCGAAGCCGAGGCGATGCGAATTTCGGACTTTGAGTCGCGGCCCAGAATTCAATACGTTCAAAACGACAGCGAGCACGAAATTGCTTGTGATTTCCTTGCCGGCTGCGACGGGTTTCACGGTGTCTGCCGGCCGGCGGTGGCGGCGGGGAAAATCAAGTTTTATGAGAGGCACTATCCGTTCGCGTGGCTGGGAATTCTGGCCCGTGTGCCGCCAGCGTCCGACGAGCTGATTTATACCTACCATGAGCGCGGCTTTTCGCTGATGAGCATGCGATCCCCGGAAGTCTCGCGGCTGTATCTGCAATGCGGGATTGAAGAGGACATTGCCAATTGGCCCGACGAGCGAATCTGGGATGAATTGCGCACGCGGATGGCAACACATGATGGGTTCATGCTGAAGGACGGACCCATTTCGCAAAAGGGCATCACGCCAATGAGGAGTTTTGTGGCTGAACCGATGCAATTCGGGAAATTATTTTTGTTGGGTGATGCGGCGCACATTGTGCCGCCGACGGGGGCGAAGGGATTGAATCTGGCGGTGGCGGATGTGCGGGTGCTGACGCGCGGCCTGGTGGAATTTTACAAAGATGGGAGCCGGGACGAGCTGGATCGCTATACGGAACGGTGTTTGCGGCGGGTGTGGAGAGGGCAGCGGTTTTCGTGGTGGATGACTTCGATGCTGCACCGGTTTCCCAATGAGGATGGATTCTCGCACCAGATTCATCTGGCGGAATTGGGTTATGTGACGAGTTCGCGGGCGGCTTCGACGTCGCTTGCGGAGAATTATGTCGGGCTGCCGTTTGATACGCCGGGGCTCTTCTGATTTTTCCTTTGCGCCTTCCTTTGTGGTAGAACAACTGCACTTTGCGGTTCACTTCATAAGCAGAGACATTTTGCGATGAACTCAACTCCATCCCGCTACGACGCCATTGTTGTGGGCGCGGGACACAACGGGCTGACGGCGGCGGCGTATCTGGCGAGGGCCGGGCTGCGCACGCTGGTGCTGGAGCGGCGCGAAATTGTGGGCGGGTGCTGCGTTACGGAAGAGATTGCGCCGGGGTGCCGCGCTTCGACTACTTCGTATATTGCGAGCATGTTGCGGCCGGAAGTGATACGCGAGCTGCGGCTGGCGGAGTTTGGCTTGCGCATGGTGCCTTGCGATCCGGGGCTGCAGGTGGCGTTTCCGGACGGGCGAGTGGTGCCGTGGTGGGCGAATCGCGAGCGGGCGGCGGCGGAGTTTCGGAAGATTTCGGCGCGGGATGCAGAGCGATTCGTAAAGGTTGACGAGCAGTTGAAAAGGTTGGCGCGATATCTTCAGCCGTTTTTTATGGAGCCTCCGCCGGAGATTGATACGCGATCGCTGCGGGGATGGAGCGATTTGCTGCGTGTCGGAAAAAGATT
>DASSGJ010000028.1:0-8781 GCA_035693545.1 Candidatus Acidiferrum sp. | reverse complement strand
GCTCCTGGGTTTTGATCCGAATGCCCTGGATGCGGTGCGAATCGAAGGCACACCGGTGCTGCCGGCGGTGCAGTTCGGCTGGTAAGACAAGTACAGATAAGAAAGAGAGTGGGCGCCGGGCTTTCCGGCGCCCTTTTTTATGGGCCGGGAGATTGACTGAAAGCGAAGATCACAGGCTGAAGCCTGTGCCACAGAAAGGCGCCCGCCTCAGAAGGCGGCCGCTACAAAAGGAAGAAAGGTGGGCCACATAAATGTGGTTGCTACAAAAAAACCGCACCCCGGAATGCTGGGGTGCGGCCGGTTCATGGATTGGAGTGCTGGACCGAAACTTTTAGCGTGCGAGACGCGGAGTTGGCTCCGGCGGAAGTTGAACTCCGGGAGCTTCGACGGGACGGCCGCCGCGAGCTTGCGCCGCTTTGGTGACGACTGCCGGGTCAGGACGACGCACAGGAATCGCGACGTTTTCGCCTTCGCGGACGAAGTGGAGATGATCCTCGTTGGGCTCCCAATCGATGCAAATCATGTCGCCCAACCGGACCTGGTCGGTGGCGAGAAGATTGGCCATGGGATAAACGACGTGGCGTTCGATGGCGCGCTTCAGGTGGCGGGCGCCGTAACGCTGGTCGGTGCCTTCCTGAAGAAGAAAATCGCGACCGTTGGTGGTGACGCGGAAAAGGAACTGGCCCTTGGCGGTTTCGAGAACGCGCTGTTGAACCATGGCGAGCTCGATGTCGAGAACCTGCTCGAGCTGTTTGCGCTGCAAAGGATGGAAGACCACCACCTTGTCGAGGCGGTTCATGAATTCCGGGGAGAACTTGCGGCGAGCGGCTTCGACAGCGGTCCGCTCGACCTTGGTATCGAGATTGTCCTTGGGCTTGTCGTCGGACTTGATGAAGCCGTAGCCGCCGCCCATGAGTTCGGTGATTTCCCCGCCGCCCAGGTTGGAGGTGAGGAAGATGACGGTCTGGGAGAGGTCCACGCGGCGATTGTCGCCAAGGGTCAGGGTGGCCTTGTCCAGCATGCCGAGGAGCAACTGCCAGAGGGCATCGCTGGCCTTCTCAATTTCGTCGAAAAGCAGGAATGAGAGCTTTAGCTTTTCCGTGTGGGAGGCCGCGAGGGCTTCCTGGGTAATCAAAGGATGAGTTTCGCGGTGCCCGAGATAGCCCGGGGGCGAACCGATCAGTTTGGCAATTTCGTGGGAGTGCTGGAACTCGGCGCAGTCTACCTTGATGACGAGGCGTGGGTCGCCGAAGAGGATTTCCGCGGCGGCTTCGACGATGCGGGTTTTACCGGAACCGGTGGGCCCGAGAAAGAGCAGGTTGCCAACCGGGCGGCCGGGAGAGTTGAGGCCGGCGCAAAAGACCTGATAAAGGTCGACGAGTGCCTGGACGCCTTCTTCCTGGCCAACGATGCGCGCGCGGAGGGACTGGTGGAAATCGCGAGTATCGTTGCTGCGGATTGTCGGATCCAGTTGCTGCTTGGCTGCTGCTTTCATGACGTCTTCCCCGAACGATGATAGCTCCCCGCCTCAGCGTTCTGTCTGCGGGTTCCCAAACTCGAAAATTCTCAATCCCGCAGATGCGGGGGAAAGAGCATGGGACGTGCCATTTCGAAGGGAAGGCTGTGAATTTTGAAAGGGCTGCAAGCTCAACGAGATACGAGTGTTGCAGTTGTGGAAACCGTCTCACGCGGTGAGAACGTGTACCGAGAGTGTCCAAAATTGAGAGGATTGAAACAAAATGTGTCAAACGTCACAGAGTTTTGTGCCAGGTGTCCTGAGGCCGATGGGGTGGCGGATAAAGGAAAACGGGAAAGAGGAGGCAGCGAACGACCGCCCCCCCCTAAGTCGTTACCGATGGTCCTTCTTACGGCCCTGCAGGGACTGCCGGGCTACGGCTGGTCCTGCCGCCGGGCTGGACGCGGGTGTCGAAGTTTCGCCGGAGATGGCTTCGGCTGGGGTGTCTTTGGCCAAGCCGTCCTGTAATGGAGCAGCCCCTGTGGCCAGGGTTTCTTCCGGGGTATCCGGGGTGACGATGGCGCCTTCTTTTTCGCGGACAAAGGTCAGTTCTTTGTGGATGCCGTCCCAGTCCACCCGGACCAAGTCGCCCAGATTGACCTGCTGGGTGGCCAGCAGGTTGGCCAACGGGTAGACGAGGAAGCGCTCAATGGCGCGTTTCAGGTGGCGGGCACCATAGCGCTGGTCGGTGCCTTCCTGGAGCAGGAAGTTGCGGCCGGAGTCGGTCACGCGGAAAAGGAACTTGTTGGTGGCGGTGTCGAGAACCCGCTTTTGAACTAGGCCGAGTTCGATGTCGAGGACGGTTTCGAGTTCGGCACGCTTGAGCTGGCGGAAAACGACCAGCTTGTCGAGGCGGTTCATGAATTCGGGAGAGAATTTGCGGCGAGCGGCTTCGACAGCGGTGCGCTCGACTTTCTGGTCGATGTTGGTTTGGGGCTTGTCGTCGGATTTGATGAAGCCGTAGCCGCCGCCCATAAGGTCGGTGATTTCGTTGGCGCCCAGGTTGGAGGTCATGAAGATGACAGTTTGGGAGAGATCCACACGGCGGTTGTCGCCGAGAGTCAGAGTGGCTTTGTCGAGCATGCCGAGGAGTAGCTGCCAGAGGGCGTCGCTGGCCTTTTCGATCTCGTCGAAGAGCAAGAAGGACAGTTTCAGCTTGTCGGTATGATTGGCGGCCAGGGCTTCCTGGGTAATCAAAGGATGAGTTTCCCGGTGACCGAGATAGCCCGGGGGTGAGCCGATAATCTTGGCAATCTCGTGAGAGTGCTGAAATTCGGCGCAGTCTATCTTGATGACCGCACGGGGGCTGCCGAAGAGAATTTCGGCGGCGGCCTCGACGATGCGGGTTTTGCCGGAGCCGGTGGGGCCGAGGAAGAGCAGATTGCCGACGGGACGGCCGGGCGAGTTGAGTCCAGCGGTGAAAACCTGGAACAACTCGACGAGCGCCTGGACGCCGTCGTCCTGGCCGACGATTTTCGCGCGCAGGGCATTTTGGAACTCGATGGTGTCCGCGCTGCGGATACTTGGATTTAGAGAAACATCGCCTGTCGCCATGACCGCCTCCCTAGCGTCCCCGGAAATCCGGAGACGCAGATCCAAACCGGCCGCCTGTCCGATGCATTCTCTTCAGCTGGTCTTTGGAACCGAACTGATCGAGCTTTACCTGGATGGTGGAGTGGAGAAGCTTCATTTGCAGGAGCAACTCACGCGCCACCGCGGGCGATTCGGAAAGCCGTAGAATCTGGGGGAAAAGGTCCGCCAGATCAATATTGAGAGTGCGAAGGGCCTGAATAAGTTTCTGAACGGCCGGGGATTGAGGGTCAGCGAGATCGATCTGGTGGTCCAACTGTTCGCGCAGAGAGCGCCAGTTGAGATCGATGAAGGGATGCTTCTTGGAGACAGCTTTGACGACGTCGTCGGTGATCCGGGCGCGGTCGCCGAGACGCGCGAGATGGAGTTGCCGCACTTTTCCGCCGCGGCGCACATTGTGCACCAGATAGTAGGCGTTTCCTTTGCGACGGACGAAAGCCATGCTGTCCTCGAAAGTACGGCGGGAAGCAGGTTGAGGCTGCGACCCGGTCGTAGTGTAAGGGAATTCCACTACGCTTATCAAGGTTGGATGCGGCGTATGAGTAAAGGATGCCGCCCTTTTCATTCTCATTGGCAACATGGTGCGGGAAGCCATCGCGAATGCTGCATCGGATTTTTCGCTGCGTTTCATCGAACTTTCCTCTACGCGCGATATCCCTTGTTCTGTACCGTGCCATACACTTCGTTAAACACGGGCGGCGCAGAAAGGTCGCTTGCGGGGCGGTCAATTCCCAATTACCATTTTTTGACTATGAGTTGGGATCCCGTTTACAAGCTGGTGAAACAAATTCCGCGCGGCCGGGTTATTACCTATGGGGCGCTCGCCAAGGCATTGCATCTACGCGGCGGGGCGAGGACCGCGGGCAGAGCTCTGGCAGCGACCCCTTCTGGAAGAGGAATTCCGTGGCATCGCGTGGTGGGCGACCGCGGGAAACTGCTGATTCCGGAACCGCATGCTTCCCTGCAGAGAAAACTCCTGGAAAGCGAAGGCGTGAAGATCGTGGAGCTTCGCGTGGATTTTGCTAAACACGGGTGGGTACCGAAGCGCCCGAAGAAGACGAAGAAGAATACTGGAGTGAAGAAAAAGAAGGCCAGCTGAGATGAGCCCCCACGGCACTAGGATTTGCGTCCCCTCAAAAGCGGGCTGGCTTAAAAGACCAGCGCTACATTAAAGAAAGAAGAGACAAGAGCGCGGCACCGGGGGCTGCGGTACCATGGTTATTTCCTGATGACGGCGAATCCCATTCTGCAGGTGGAGAACCTTGTGAAGCGCTACGGCGACGTGGAAGCCGTGCGCGGCGTCAGCTTTTCCGTGGAAGAGGGAGAAGTATTTGGTCTGCTGGGGCCGAATGGCGCGGGGAAAACCAGCACCGTGGAAGCGATGGAAGGGCTGCGCATCCCCGATGGCGGGCGCATTTCCGTTTGCGGAATTGATCCGGAGAGAAATCCGACGGAACTGAAGCATGAGATTGGGGCGACGCTGCAGTCCACTTCCCTGCCGGACAAATTGAAGGTGGGCGAAGCACTGCGGCTGTTTGCCGGTTTTTATAAACGCACACGGAATCCGGACGACCTGTTGAAGCGCTTTGGATTGGAAGAAAAGCGCAACGCGTTTTACAACCAGCTTTCGGGCGGGCAAAAGCAGCGACTGGCGCTGGCAATGGCGCTGGTGAACGACCCGCGGGTGCTGTTCCTGGACGAGCCGACGGCGGGGCTGGACCCACAGGTGCGGCGGGAAATCTACGACATTATCGAGGAGTTGAAACGAGAGAAGAAAACGATTGTGCTGACGACGCATTACATTGAGGAGGCGGAAAAGCTTTGCGACCGGGTGGCGATCGTAGACCACGGAAAAGTGATCGCAACCGGAACGCCGCGGCAATTGAAGGAGCGTTCGGCGAACACAACGCGGATTGAAGTGCGACTGGCAAAGCCGGCGTCGAACGGCGTGCTGAAGAATCTGGACGGCGTTGTGGACGCGCGGCAACTGGGCGATGTTTATGTGCTGCACTGCCAGAAGACGGCGCCGGCAATTGTGGCGCTGGTGAAACACCTGGAAGCGGAAAACAACGAACTGGTGAGCCTGGAGATTGCAACGCCTTCGCTGGAAGACGTGTTCATCGAACTGACCGGGCGGAGGCTGCGGGATTGAAGACGATTCTGACACTGGCGGCGATGCGCATCCGGATTACGCTGCGGAACAAAGCGTTCCTGTTTTTCAGCCTGGTGATGCCGATGGCGTTTTTCTTTTTGTATGGAAGCGTGCTGGCGAAGGGAGAAATTCCCAAGGTGCGGTATTTGCTGGGGCCGGTGATTGCGATGTCGGTGATGGGGACGTTTTGGGGATTGAGTGCGCAGATTGTGACCTGGCGGGAGCAAGGAATTTTGCGCAGGTTCCGGCTGGCGCCGATTCCGGCCGCCAGTATGATCGGCTCGAGTGTCCTGGCCAATATGCTGCTGATCCTGCCGACGGTGATTCTGGAGTTGGCGCTGGCACGATTTCTGTATCACGTGAAGGATCTCGGGAACCTGGGCGGCATCATGGTCATGTCGCTGGTTGGAATTGGAGCGTTTGCATCGCTGGGATTGATCGTGGCCAGCGTGACGAATACGATGCAGGAGACGCAGATCATCAACCAGCTTTTGTGGTTTGCGCTGATTTTCATGTCGGGCGCGACCGTGCCGATTCCCGTCCTGCCAAAAGCCGCACAACATGTGGCACTGTTTTTGCCCGCGACGTATCTCGTGACCGGACTGCAACAGGCGATGGTGTACCACGCCTCTCTGGCATCGTTGCGAGCAAACATCGGTTCGCTGATTGCCTGGGCGATTCTGGCGTTTACAATTTCTTCCCTGCTCTTCCGATGGGAACCGGAAGCGAAATTGCCGCGGAATGCGAAACTGTGGGCGGCTTCGACGGTGCTGCCGTTTTTGCTTTTGGGAGTTTGGGAGAATTACAACGGGAAGCTGTTGAAGGACGCGGCGGCAATGATGGAGGGCCAGCCACCGGAAAAGGCGCCAGCCACGGCTCCGGTGGAAACGAAACCGTGATGCCGGTCGCAGGGTTGAAGCGGGGTTGCAGATTTGCCGTGGAACTGCCGGTTGCGGTTAGCATGGTTGGTTTTGCTTAGACCGCAAAAGCGGAAGCAGGGCTTCCGCACTCCAAAGGTTCCAATTTGGCTGATTTCCGGATTGGCGTGTTTTTTGAATCCGTTGACGCTTGAGGGATGCTCTTCTATTCTGAAAGTGCGAGGCGGCACGCGACTTTCACAAGGGAGACCTGGCAATGCCTGTACAGAAAACCGAGAAAATCTGGCACAACGGAAAGTTCATCAACTGGGACGACGCGAAGCTGCATGTGCTTTCCCACGTGGTGAGCTACGGGTCGGGCATCTTTGAAGGGATCCGTTGCTACGAGACGCCGCAAGGCCCCGCTATTTTCCGGTTGCGCGAGCACATGCAGCGGCTGATTAATTCGGGGCGTATTTACCGGATGGAACTTCCCTACTCAGTGGATGAGTTCAGCAGCGTGGCCTGCGAACTGGTGCGGCTGAACAAGATGGGCGCCTGCTACGTGAAGCCGATTGTGGTGCGCGGCTACGGCGAAGTGGGCGTGAACCCGTTGAATTCGCCAATCGAGACGTACATGGCCTGCTGGAGCTGGGGATCATACCTTGGGCCGGAGGCGCTGACGAAGGGCGTGGACGTATGCGTAAGTTCCTGGACGCGGATTGCGCCGAATACGCTGCCGGCAATGTCTAAAGCCGCAGCGAATTATATGAACTCACAACTGATCCGAATGGAAGCGTCGTTGAACGGATTCGCGGAAGGCATCGCGCTGGACTCCCATGGGCACGTCAGCGAAGGATCGGGAATGAATGTTTTCGTGGTGCATGACGGGACCCTGTACACGCCGCCGCTGGCCACGAGCATTTTGCCAGGGATCACGCGAGATGCGGTTACCAAGCTGGCGGTTGACTTGAACATTCCGGTGAAGGAATCGGCGATTCCGCGCGAAATGCTGTACATTGCGGACGAAGTGTTCTTCGTGGGCACAGCGGTGGAAGTGACGCCGATCCGGTCGGTGGACAAGATTGTGCTCGGCAAAGGCGTTGCCGGGCCGATTACGCGGCAAATCCAGCAGGAATTTTTTGCGCTGACCAGCGGGAAGACGGCCGACCGGCATGGATGGATGACGCCTGTGAATGCGCCGGTTGGCGTGGCGAGGTAGATCGAAGTAATCAGCGATCAGTAATCGGTAATCAGTAAGAGGTGATCCGATAACAGATAGCAGCGATCAGGAAGCAAGTGGTGCCGGACAGAAGTGTGGTTGCCGTGGTGCTTCTTGCTGATTACTGAAAACTGATTACTGATTATTTTTTTGGTTCCTGTTATCTGATCTCTGTTGTCCGTTTTCCCTTCCGACCGCTAGCGCGTCCTCCCAATTCCAGCTAAAATCCGATGCGTCGTGTTGCACTTCGGGAGTTGCCGGGAGGCTGCTGGATGTACAACCTCACACAAAAATTGACCGCGGAGTTTATCGGCACGTTTGCCCTGGTGTTTTTCGGGGAAGGCGCGGTGTGCGTGGATATGCAGTTGCGGACGAACGCGACCGGCGGAATAGGGCTGCTGGCGATTGCGCTGGCGCATGGATTGGCGATTGCGATCATGGTTTCGTCTTTGGGGCATGTTTCGGGCGGGCACTTCAATCCAGCGGTGACGATTGGATTTTGGGTGACCAAGAAGCTTTCAACGCTGGACACGCTGTTTTACTGGCTGGCACAGCTTGCGGGTGCAGCGGCAGCGGCGTTTTTGCTGCGCGCGGTAATCCCGGAGGAAGTGTGGCGCAGCGTGGCGCTGGGGGCGCCGGAACTGATGAGAGATTTTCCTAGCTGGGCCGGATTGGCGCTGGAGGCGACAGCAACGTTCTTCCTGGTGTTTGTTGTTTTCGCAACGGCTGTGGATGAACGGGGGACGTTTCGGGCAATCGCGGGTTTTGGAATTGGGTTGACGATTACGATGGGGATTCTGGTGGCAGGGCCGTATACCGGAGGAGCGCTGAATCCGGCAAGGGCGTTTGGACCGGCGCTGGCAGCGCATCATTGGTTGAATCAGTTGATTTATTGGGTGGGGCCGCTGGGCGGGGGATTTTTGGCCGGATTGGTTTACGATTCGTTGTTTTTGAAGCCGAGCGAGGTTTGAGAGAAGAGTGGGACGAGCGAGCTCGGTCCCTACAATGGCCTTAAACCCCGAGCGCACAGCCCCTTCGGCTACACTCAGGGTTGGAAAACCCAAGAAGGCGGCCTACCCTTCGCTGGGAGCGCTCAGGGCAAGAAGCCGCCCCTACACGCGGAAACCTGTACCCAGGACTAGGTAACTAAGGCGCAACTACGGTTTGCAGGTTGCTTGTTGGGCCCACCCGCGGGTGCTACGTTCAAAGAAGGATTGCACTTTTGCGGGGTGTCTGGACATGGCTCTGAGCATTGACGACTTGTTGCGTCGAGCAGTTGAAAACAAATCCTCCGACTTACACTTGAAGGTCGGTAACCACCCCTATTTGCGCGTAGACGGCTTGCTGACGCCGATGACGGATGTACCGCGCATTACTCCGGAAGAGATGCTGTCGATGGCCTTTAGCATGATGACCAACCGGCAGAAGCAGAAGTTCAAGGAAA
>DASSGJ010000027.1:0-3149 GCA_035693545.1 Candidatus Acidiferrum sp. | reverse complement strand
GTACAACTGTAGCCACGGGATTCCAGCATCGTCGAGACGACTTCGCGAATTGCTTCCTCGTCATCCACAACCAGGATGTGTTCCACGTCCACGTTGGTTTATCTCCCAAGCAGCATTATACGGGACGGCACAAACCCTTTGTGGTGCTATTGCCCAGTCAGAAAATAGCGTGTTAGCGTCAAATCAGCATGGTGCCGTTGCTTCGCTTTACCGAAGGAACACGACACATTTCTCATATTCAGGTAATACAGACCCCGAGGAGGGGCCGCCGTGATCGCGACGCAGGGCATCCAAGGGATCGCTTTCTTTGAAGCCACGGCTTGCCTGACGCTGCTGGTCCTTTTTGTCCATCTGAAGCGTGATAATCCCGGCGTTTTCTATAAACTTTGGCTGTTTGGCTGGATCTGCCTGACCGTAGCGTCGTTCAGTGAATTGGGCTTTTTCTTTGGATATTCTTCCTTCCTGCACATTCTGGCAACCGGGTCGGGCGTTGCGGCGCTGGTGCTTTTCCTTGCTTCTATTGTGCAACTGACGCAGGGGCAGAATCGATTCTTCTGGCCGATGATCTGGCTCTCTGTCGTGATGGCCTTGACGGCCGGCTACTATCAGGCGAAAGCCGGTCCGTGGGGGCAGGCGCGATGGGAGAGCAGCATCCTCGAAAGCATGATTTGCCTGGCCTCTGGCTGGCTGCTGTGGCGGGCCTCAAGTTCGATTCGTGGGCATGGGACCAAGCTCCTGGCCGGCGCATTCACCCTGCTGGCGCTCAACAATTTTAACCGGCCCCAGTGGACCTATGTCGAGATTCACCTGCTTCGTTTTGCCTTTGACCATTTCCTGAATGCGAGCCTGGGCATCGGAATGATCGTTTTGTTGCTTGAGGCGGCGAGGACGCGCTCGCTCGAAATCAGCGAAAAAATGCGCCAGTTTACGCTGCTGACCGCTTCGAGCAGCCAATCGCTTGCACTGCCAGCCATGCTGCAGCAAGTGCTGGGGCAAATCACCAGCAGCCTTGGAGTCACGCACGGGATCATCCGGCTGAAGGAAGGAGAGGCTGATGCCGCCGAGTTTGTCTGCCGGGCCTCGGTGGGTTTTACAGAAGCTTACCTGAAGCAGTTGGAGCGCATGGCCGCCTCTTCCGCGGGATTGCAGGCCATGATCAAAGAAGACTATCGCGTTTCGCGATTTGAAGAAGAGAAGGACGCAAAACTCCGGCGGGCCATGGCCGATTCGGGAATCACTCAGCTGATCAGTGTGCCGTTGCGCGGGAAAAAAGGAGTTGTGGGATTGCTGAACGTCGGGGCGCTTCCCGGCAAGCGCTTCCATGAAGATGAGTTGACGTATCTCGTAAACGTAGCGAGTTTCCTCGGCACCACGGTCGAGAACGTAAATCTGTTCGAACAGATTAAGACGGTTCAGCAACAGTGGGTGTACACATTTGACTCCATCGGGGATCCCATCATGGTGCACGACAGTGAAGGACGAATCGTGCGGGGGAACCTGCGTCTGGCAAATCTTCTGGGGCGGGACTTTGCTTCGGTGATCGGCCGATCGGTCAGCGATCTGTTCAGCCCACGCTCGGCGTTCTTTAAAGTTTGCCCCTATTGTGAAGGACGCTCCGGCGATGCGGACGCACCCGACCCCTGGCTGCAGGGCTTCTTTCTGGCTTCGAATTCCGACTTTTCCGATCCGACGGGGCGGAAACTGGGAACGATTCATGTGCTGAAAGACATCACCGAGCGGAAGAGGGCGGAGGAAAAATACCGCAACCTGGTGGCGAGCGTTCAGGAAGGCGTATTCATCTCCACGCTGCAGGGGCGTTTTCTGGATTTCAACGACGCCCTGATGCGGATTGTTGGCTACGAGAATCGCGATGAGCTGATGAGAGTGGAAATCGCGCAAACACTTTACGTTAATGTTCAGGACCGCGACCGGCTTAAGCGGCTTCTCCAGGAGCACGGATCCGTCAATGATTTTGAATTTGAGATTCGCCGCAAGGACGGGGAGATTCGCACCGTCAGCGAATCGTCCACGGCGATTCGCGATGCCGCCGGAAACGTGACCGCTTACCAGGGTTTCCTGCTGGACGTGACGGAACGGCGCCGCGCCGAGCAAGAGATCCGCCGCCGGAACCGTGAGTTGCTGGTGCTGAATTCCATCGCTGAAACGCTGGTGTCTTCGATCGATCTTCATGATTCGTTGCAGCGGACACTTCGCCAGCTTCTTGAATTGTTCAGCATTGACGCCGCTTCCCTGTACCTGTTTGAACCGGACGGCTTGTCGTTGCGCCGCGCGGCCGCGGTAGGGCATCGTTCGGAATACGCGAAGAATTTTCCGCCGGTGGCGGTTCCTCCCGAGTTGATTCAGCAAATCCGCGCAGTGCGCGCGCCGTTTCTTTCCGCGCAGGGATTGCCGCTGCCCGGATTGATCGCTGATCTGAGAAAGAAAGAACAAATCGAATCCGCGTACATCGTGACTCTATGGTCGAAAGACAAGATCGTGGGAGGCCTGGTGGTCGGAAGCCGTATTCCGCGGGAATTTTCTGCCCCGGATATCAGCTTGCTGATTGCCGTTGGCAGCCAGGTTGCCGGCGCCGTGGAGCGTAACCAACTATACGAAGAGACACGACAAGCTTACGATAATTTGCGCCGGACCCAGGAGCAGTTGCTGCACAGCGAAAAGCTTGCCGCTGTCGGGCAGTTGATCTCCGGCGTGGCTCACGAACTGAACAATCCGCTTACGGCGATCCTGGGATACAGCCAATTGCTGGAATCGAGCGGACAGGTCGGGCCGCTGGCACTGAGTTACTCCGAGAAAATGTACAAGCAGGCGCAGCGCACCCACCGCATTGTGCAGAACCTTCTCAGCTTTGCCCGCCAGCATAAGCCGGAGCGGGTTCCGGTGGCTGTCAATACGGTTATCGAAGATACGCTGACGCTACGCGACTACGATCTGCGCATGAACCAGATCCGGGTGCATCTGGAGCTTTCGAAAGATCTTCCGCTGGTTCCGGCCGACCCGCACCAATTGCAGCAGGTTTTCCTGAATCTGATCAATAACGCCGTGGATGCGATTCTGGAGCACTCCGCGCAGGGCGACATCTGGGTCGCCTCTGGCGTGGACGAAAAGTTTATCTTCGCGGAATTCACCGA
>DASSGJ010000026.1:0-2686 GCA_035693545.1 Candidatus Acidiferrum sp. | reverse complement strand
CGAAGGCCACTAAGCGCCTTTTTTCCTCACCATCACCAATTGCGATTGCGCGTTTTCTCTTGCTTCCTTCAACTGCCTTCGGAGTTGCCGCACGTTGATGCGGTGCTTCGCGGCTTTTCTGCCGCCGATGAACAAGACCGGGATGTCCCAGCCGTAGCGTTCGGTGAGCACGGGATCGCCTTCGATACTGATTTCGTGCAGCGTGGCGCCAAACTCCGCGAGCAACGGATGAATCGCGGCTTTCGCGGCTTCGCAAAGGTGGCAACCGGGACGCGAGTAGAGCGTAACGTCCAGCGCCCCCGCTCCGGCCAATCGCAGGTCTTCAGGATGTTGGTTCATGGCTTGGGATTTGAGTACCTCTGAAACGGCCCGGCCTGCGGATAGAACGCTTTCGCCCGGTACAGCTCGGCGATCTGCCGCAAGTGGCCGAGATCATGATTAGCAAGTTCGTTGAGCAATTGCAAAAGGGTGATGGTCCCCATCTCCGGGTGAACCCCGGTGCGCGATGCGGCGGAAGAAGGGACGCCGTGCCAGAAAAAATAGTTAGCTTTGCGCAGGGTCACGAACTCCCGCAGATACTGGTTCGTGGTTTTTCTTCCCAGGTGAGCTTCGTCGGGTTCCAGGTACTTCGCCAGCGTGGGATTGTTGTCCACAACGATTCGCCTGGCGCGGTCGCCGTACAATTGCTCGATCGCCAGCAGGTGCGCCAAGACTTCGGTGATGGACCAGCGGTCCGGCGCGGGTTTCCAGTCGAGGGTCTCCGTGGGCACGTCGCGAAGAAGCGTTTCCAGAATCGCGGGGGTCTTCTCCAGCAGAGATACGGGTGGCTGCAATAAAGAAGAGGCTGGCGAAAGAGCTTGCATCATGGTCCTCAGGGGGGCAGGCTGATTGTAATACCTCGAAGGCTGCCGGGGAAAGCCCCTGCAAGGTCGTGAAAGACGCTGTACGGTAAAAGGAGAAATCCGCATGGGCCGCGTGGCAGCCTTGATTGACGATCTGTTTTTCCAGCTGAAAGTGGCGGAAACCGCCAAGCAGCTGGGCATTGAATTCAAAGTGGCCAGCAATCCGGATGCGCTGTTTACTTTGCTGGAGCCGCCGACCAAGCTGGTGATCGTGGACCTGAACTCCCGCAATCAGCCGGTGGCAACCATCGAGCGTTTGCGCGCAACTCAAAAAGAGCTGCGCGTCGTGGCTTTCCTGTCTCACGTGCAGACCGAACTCGCCGCCCAGGCCCGCGCCGCTGGTTGCCTGGAAGTGATGCCGCGCTCGGTGTTCACGCAAAATCTGGCGGCCATTCTGCAAGCCGCGAAGGATTAGTGCTCGTGCTCCCAATCTCCCAGGGTTTTCGTTCTTCAAAGCTTGCACTTCTTGTTATTTTTCTCGTTTCCATGGCGCCAGGCCGCGCGCCCGCTCAATCGTCCCTGCCGGAAGGCCCTTCCGCCGTGCTCAAGGACGCCCTGGTGGCGGCATGCTCACAGAACTCCACGGAATTTGTGCGCGCGCTCACTGTGCGCAATGCGGAGGCATTCGGCCGGATGATCCCGCCGGCGCGTGAGACCTTTTTGAAGCGGTTCGTCCTTCTCGACAAACCGGGCAAGCCGCGCGTGCAGAACGATCCCTCGGGAAATGTCGTGGTCTTCTGCGAGACCTCCGAAGTCACCACCCAGATGGAGATTGCCAAGCCCGAGCTTCGCGACAATCTTGCCTATCTTCCCCTCACCGTGAAAGATTCCGGCGATTCTGCCGGCCTCAGCACCCATCACGTCACCATGGGGATGGTGCGCGAAGCAGGCCAGTGGAAAATCCTCTCTCTTGGACTGTTGTTTCTGGATCTTCCCTCCCTGGAAATTGAATGGGACCGCGCGGAGATCAAGGCCAACGAGCAGTCGGCTATCGTTTCTCTCAAGGCGCTGGCCGACGCCATTGAAACTTATCGCAAAACCTACACACGATTGCCTGAATCACTGAAGGTCCTTGGCCCGGCGGCGAAAAATCTGCCCAAGAGCGATGGGGCCGGCCTGGTTGACGAAGGTCTGGCCGGAGGGCGGAAAGACGGCTACTCCTACCGCTACGTGATTGTTGGAGCGAATACTTCTGGCGCGCCCGCCAAATATGAACTTGCCGCCATTCCTTCGGAATACGGACGCAGCGGCTTGCGTTCGTTTTTTTGCGATTCCTCCGGGGAGTTTCACGCCGGCGACCATAAGGGCGCGGTCGGCAGCGATCTGGATCCGAAACTTGGGGATGGCGACCCATCCGCTTCGGAGCCGCAACATTGACCGTTTCGCCTCCTCCCCAGGAAGGCGATTGCGAACCGCGGCGGCCCGCGCAAAAATAAAGATGGGTTCATCCACACCGTTTCCGGCAAGCCATTCCTTCGCCGGAATCACTCTCTCCTACCAGCAGGCGGAAGTCTGTTTGACAGGAGAAGAGGTATGCCCGAAGTCACCGTTGAGCGGCGGTCCGCTCCGCGATACGCCATGGTTCTGGCAGCGGAAGTGGTTGAACTTCCTCGCGGCGCCAAGCTCTCCGCGCGCACTGCTGATATCAGCCGCACCGGCTGCTACATTGATACTTTGAATCCGGTTCCGCCTTCTTCCCGCGTCCTCGTCCGGATCACCCATCATGAAGAAACTTTCGAGTCCGAAGCGCATGTCGTGTACGTGAGCTATGGCTTGGGCATGGG
>DASSGJ010000025.1:0-3824 GCA_035693545.1 Candidatus Acidiferrum sp. | reverse complement strand
GAGATCGAACGAATAGAAAAACTGTCCCTGCCCAGCTTCCCGCCGCCCCATCATGCGCTGCCCCCGCTAATGCCCTCTCCACCCAACGGAATCATGGATCGCGAGTCGTCTCAACGGGAGTTTTGCAACACAATCCCCCTTGATAGCAGACATGCACCGACCGCTGCAGCATGTCCGTTTCGTGCCAAAACCTGAAGTCGCGAGTTCACTTCGTCGGCATTGGCACGGGAAAAAAACGGCCGGCTTCCAGACCAACGTTCCGGTTCACCCCGGCGCGAGGAGGTCGCGCCGGGGCCGACGAGGGTCCGCCGTAAATCAGAACGAGAACGGGCGGAATACGCTCGTTAAGGTGAAGTGCTAATTGATTCCGAAAACTCCGGAAGATACTGAGGATCGAGCGGCTCAGCTCCGGCGGGGGCCCGGGAGGCAGCGGCTGCGGATAAAGTCCGCCGACAACTTCGTTAAGCTCGGCGCCAGTCAAAGTGATCGCATGTTCGTTGTTCGTTGTTCGTCATGGCCATAGCCCTGTTCGGCTGAAGCGGCACCGCGTGGCCTCATGCAGAGTGGTCTTGGTGTAAGGACAAACCTTCATTGAGGTGTGAGGAGAATCACACAGCGCGCGCCTCGCATGGCCGTATGCGGCTTACCAACTGGGAACGCGCTCCGCCTCGCGCCGATGCCGGCCATCGTGATCAGCCGCGGTAACGACGGTGCACAGATGAGCTGGAGTCGTCGTGACCGCGATTACTTGTCCTGGGCGACAGAGCGCTCGTTAATCCATGCGACGATCTGCGCATTTGAACCGTGGGCGGAGAAAGTAGTGTGACCTACCTCACAGAGCTCGGTGAAGGGATCCAATATCTGCAACGGGATCGTTTCATGCATTTGGAGCGCTCCCGTGAAGAACCATTTTCCCCTGCTGGATCCGCTGCGCTTCGGGACTGCCCTCGGCGTCGCCATTTTTCACCAGATGTTCTGGTCCTGGGCCTGGGTTTCGATTGGCGTCCCAGGCTTCGAGCGCTACGTCGCCGCCGATGTTCTATACCCGTCCGCCGCGCCCTTCACATGGTTCGGCTGGGTGGGTGTTGAAATATTCTTTGTTATTTCCGGTTTCGTCATAGCGAATTCCGCGAGCAGGTCTTCGCCGACAGAGTTTCTTCTTGGCCGCGCTCTCAGGCTTTATCCGGCGGTCTGGGTTTGCGCCACCGCGACCCTCCTCGTTCTGGTTCTCTTTGGCAGTGGACCAGCATCCGAATTCATCCTGCCCTACATCCACGCCATGCTGCTCGTTCCTAAGGGAGTCACGGGTCAATGGCTCGACGGCGTCTATTGGACACTGGCGGCCGAGACGGCGTTTTATGGGCTCGTGTTTTGCGCGATGCTCACGAAGAAGATCACCCTGCGGCACCTCGCTTGGGGCCTCACAATCTACAGCGCGGTGTTCAACGCTGTCGCGTTGCTGGTTCTGTCATGCACGACGCCATCCGACTTGCCCTATCTCGTTATTCTGATGTTTCGGGTGCCGTGCGCAGCATTCTTGTTGACCCATGGCTGCTTTTTTGCGCTGGGCATCTGGCTTTTCATTTCTGCAAACAGAAAATTGACGGCGCTCGAACGGGTCGCCGTCGCCGTCACGTGTCTTTCGGGTGCCGCAGAAATCTACTTTTTTGCCTCTTTCTTTTTGACATGCATACCTGCCATCTCGGGTCAATCAGCCTTTGTGCCGATCATGGTTTGGGTAGCGGCGGTGGGCCTCATTGCCTATTGCGCGAACAGGAACAGACGTTCTGCAGCCACCGCTTCGCCTGAAGCGCCAGCCTATTGGAGAACGCTCGGACTGATCACCTATCCGCTCTATCTCACCCACAACGTCATCGGCACAGAGATTATTCGTGTCCTGGTCGATGCTGGCCTGGATGCCACCTCGGCCGTATGGGTCGCGCTGGCCATGCTTGTCTTGGTCTGCTGGTTTATTTGCGCGAAGATCGAGCCAACCGTCAGAGGTGCGATGACGCAAACCATTTCATATTTCGGACAGCTTCCGGAAAGACTGCCAGCATCGAGGCGCCCGGCGTTTTCTCGGGGGCTGGGCCTTCGGCTGCCCGTCCCAGCAAAGATGACCGCCACGTTGCGATAGCCGGTGCCTTGCTAGACTAGCTTCCTGAACTTGCTGCACACCCATCAGATGGAAGAAGTTTCCGCGACTTAAGGCAGGAAGTATCGGATGAAGGTCACCAGAGACATGGTGGATAAAGACTTGCGCGGCAGATATGCCGCTGGGCGGATTATCGCAGGCTTTTTTCACACGAGATGGTTCTCTCTGCTCGTGCTCCGTTTTAGTAGGGCCGTCCTGCGGGGAAAAAACATTAGAGGACTTGTCTGCCGAGAGCGGCATATTCCGAGCAGAAATGGTGGGGCGCCTATTCGTGTGAGAGTCTATCGGCCAGCCGCGGCAGTTGGACCACTGCCGGTCATGCTGTATTTGCATGGCGGCGGTTACGTTCACGGGGTGCCCGAGCAATTCGGCTCAAGCATCAAGGCCTTCATCGAGACAGAACCATGCATCATAGTCGCGCCGGACTATAGAAAGGCCGTTGAATCGCCGTACCCGGCCGCATTCAACGACTGCTACGACACCCTGCTATGGATAAGGGATAATGCGGCCTCCATCGGCGGAAGAACCGACAGATTCATCGTGTCAGGCCATAGCGCGGGCGGAGGGCTTGCGGCGGCCGTCTCGCTCAAGGCTACCGATACCGACGATGCAAAAATAGCCTTTCAAATGCCGCTATATCCAATGATTGATGACCGGCAGAATAGCGCCTCTGCCGTTGGAAACGACGCACCCGTATGGGATGAAGAAGCTAACAGGCTGGCATGGTCCCGTTATCTCGATGGCGTGATGAACGTTACGCCTTACGCAGCTGCGGCACGCTGCACAGACTATACGAAATTGCCGCCGACGATCACTTACGTCGGCAGTATAGAGCCATTTCGGGATGAAACAAAAATCTACGTTGAGAGCCTTCGTCGGGCCAATGTTCCGGTCGAATTCGAGGTATTCGACGGCGCTTTTCACGGTTTTGACGTGATGGTACCAGACGCTCTAATTAGTAAGCGAGCAAATCAGTTCCTAATGGAAAACTTCCAAAAGTTTGTTCAGCGGTATTTCCCCTAGGACTATCAACACAGTCTGGACAGCCGCTGCATCATTTGCAGTTTCGCACGCGGCGATGAGGGCCATCCGATCATCCGGGTGCTTGGATGACGCAGCAGTCCCGACCGAAATTCGTAGCGCATAGTCCGTTAGCTCCCGTCACAGCCTACCCGATCCGAATGTAGGCTTTGGGTCAATCGCGTCGGTTTGACGATGTCCGAGTCACTTCCGCTTTTCCCCTGTTAGCGACCGAAGAACGGACATCGCGGAATGTCTCAAACGTGCCAAAAGCGGACTCCGATCGAGTTAGTTTGCCGGACGCGCTTCGGGATGCGTCCAAGTGGCATTCAGACTTCTGCCCGCGCGGCCGATAGATCCGCATCAGGCAGTTCCAACCAGCGCCGTGGGAAGAAATAACTTCCAAGCGCTCACCTCGCTGTTGCCCGTTTGTCTCGCCTTTCAGCCCACGGATGCGCCTGCCTTGGCCCGGCTTGTTCCGAGGGCCAGGATGCGATGCAGCAGCTCTGCGTAATCAAGTCCGTCATGCCGGGCCGCTGTCGCGAACTCCTGGCTCTTCGCTATTTCGGGATTGGGATTGGCTTCAATGAAATACGGAGTGCCGTCGACAGCGAGGCGAAAGTCGATACGTGCGTATCCGTCGAGCCCC
>DASSGJ010000024.1:0-12246 GCA_035693545.1 Candidatus Acidiferrum sp. | reverse complement strand
GTGCATGCGAGCTTCGCCGCGTTTGGGCTGCTCGGCTTCGATCTTCCAGTGAGTGAAGAGAAAGATCGCAATGTTCAGTCCGATGAGTGCGAATGTGATTACAGGCCAACGGCGGCCGCTCATGTTTTCGTGGCGCAACGGAATCAGCACAATACCTCCCGGGCAATGCGCGGGTTGCGGATGGACAAAACGCGGACCAGGCAATAATAGGAGAAGCTAAGTACATAGGGAGTTACCCTGAAGTACAGGTGAGCCCAAAAGGTAAGATTGCTACGGCTGCAGATTCAGCGAGCGGTGTGATGGTTTGACAGTCCCGGTAGGGCGGACTATCGTTCGAAGTTCGGTAGAACGAGGAGCTGGGAATGAAGATTTTGGTGATTGGCGGTGGTGGGCGTGAGCATGCCTTGGTGTGGAAGCTGGGTCAAAGCACCGGCGTGGAGAAGATCTGGTGTGCGCCGGGCAACGGAGGGATCGCGGGAGAAGCCGAATGCGTGGGGGCGGACTCGGGGGATGTGGCGGGACTGATTGCCCTGGCGGAAAGTGTGAAGCCGGATCTGACTGTGGTTGGCCCGGAATTGCCCTTGGTGAACGGTTTGGTGGACGCGTTTACTGAGAGGAAGTGGGCGGTCGTTGGTCCGGCCAAAAAGGCAGCGCAACTGGAAGGAAGCAAAATCTTCGCGAAGGAATTCCTGCAACGGCACAACATTCCAACGGCGGAACTGTATGGCGCGCATGATTCGGCCGGCGGAGCCTATGGAGCTCTCTGCGCGGTGGATTGGCCGGTGGTGATCAAGGCAGACGGGCTCTGTGCTGGAAAGGGAGTTTTTGTGGCGCCGAATCCAGATGCGGCGACGGATTTCATAGAACGGGTGATGGAAAAGAACGAACTCGGAGACGGAGGGAAGCGCGTGATGTTGGAGGAAGCGCTTGAAGGGGAAGAGCTTTCGTTCATCCTGCTGACGGATGGAACGAGGTATGCCCCGCTGGTGCCTACCCGGGATCATAAGCGCGCATTCGACAACAACGAAGGGCCGAATACGGGAGGCATGGGCGCATATTCCTCGGATGAACTGCTGCCCGACGATCTGCGGCGAACGATCGAAAAGACAATCGTGGAGCCGACGATGAAAGGGTTGGCCTCGGACGGCATTCGCTATCAAGGGTTTTTGTATGTGGGGCTGATGCTGACGAAGAGCGGACCGAAGGTGCTGGAATTCAACTGCAGGCTGGGCGATCCAGAGACGCAGGCGATTCTGGCACGAGTGGATTTCGATCTAGCGGATGTGCTGGCCGATGCAGCGGGGGGAATGCTGAAACCGGAGAAAATGAGGTGGAAGGCAGGGGCCAGCGCGTGCGTGGTGCTGGCTTCCGGGGGATATCCGGGCAAGTTTGCAGCGGGGAAAGAGATTCAGGGACTGGCCGAAGCGGCGCGCGTTGCGGATGTGAAGGTGCTGCACGCGGGAACGAAACGCATTGGGGAGTCGATCGTAACCAGCGGCGGACGCGTGCTGGGCGTGACCGCCACGGGAAACACGCTAAACGCTGCGCTGCAGAAAGCGTATGAAGCGGCGGGAAAGATTCGGTTTGAGGGCATGCACTACCGCAACGATATTGGAAAAGCGCAGCAACAGAGCACGGCGGCGGGAGATTGAGCGTTGGCTGTAGTGTCGCATTTATTTCGAGCGCCAAAGCGGCGCGCGCCGATGGAAAGCCTGCCCGAGGCACGCGCACTGGAAGACGTGGGACTGGAAGGCTGTGCGCACGCCCGGCCTCAAGGGAAGCGCCAGGTTTTGCTGATGGACCGCGAGACGTTGGATGCGTTCGGACTGGCGCCAGGAATTGTGCGAGAAAACGTGACAACGGAGGGACTGGACGTCAACGGGCTGGCGATCGGGCAGGTGCTGCAAATTGGTGAAGTGGAATTGCAGATGAGCGCGGTGTGCGATCCCTGCGAACAGATTGAAGCGCTGCGGCCCGGGCTGCAGGCCGCGATGCAGGGCCGGCGGGGGATGCTGTGCAAAGTGGTGCGTGGCGGGTTACTACGGCGCGGAGATGAGATCGTGACAAGCCGGATGATTGGGCGATAGGGTTCCACGCGCAAAAGCGGGAGCTTCGCTCCCCGCACTCAAGAGGAGAGTTTAGGGCTTGGGTTTCTGCTGAAGCGTTGGGGCGTCCGGTGGTCGGTTTTTGTCTTCGGTCGTTTTTATTTTTTCGCGTGGTTCATCGGGCGGAACAATCCAATCGAATCTGCCGCTTTCCGTCATGGAGCCGAGGAAAAAGTGTGCGTTACCGGCCAGGACCGGCAGGGCGGCGCGGAGAAAATCCGCAGCGGCGGCGGGATCGGCCTTCTGCGCTTCGCCTTTCTGGATCTGTTCCACCACTTTGTTGATCTGCGAGTCTGAAGAACGAATGCGGGCGATCGCGGGCGCATTCTGCTGAATCAGGCCGACAAGAGGGATGTCCTGCAGATCGGACGGGACTCGAACCTCGACGATCGTTTTCGGTTGATGTTTTTCCGGCGGATAGAGCTGCGTAAAACGCGGCCGCAGGATACGCGTCTGCAAATAGTCGCCTCGGGCGGCGGCCGCGGAATTCTGCTCGACCTGATACTCGATCAGCCAGACTTCCGGTCCGTAATGTTGCGGGGCGTAGCCGAGGAGAACAATCTGGAAAAGAGGTTCGTCGGGCTTGAGCTCGATCGGGTGATGGAGTTGAGAAACGAGGGGACGCAGTTTCTCGAGGAAGGCAATGCCGATCTGCTCGAGGTCTTGTTCAGGGGCGCCTTCGGGAACAGTGTGGGGGTCGATAGCGCCAAGGTGGGGGATGTCACGATCCAGCCGAATGGGCCTGGGTTGCGAGGTGACCTGCCATTCGGAGGCGCCGAAGAGAATGCCGATGTGACGGCTGTCAATCGCCGCAACGCGCGGAGGAACGGATTTGGTTTCAAGCGGGTGATCAATGGCAGCAAACACGATGGCGTCATTGGCAACGTGAATGATGGCGCGGCCGCCGGCGAGGTTGGCAACGATTTCGTCTTCCTGGGCGTAGGTGGCGACCCCGGCCGCCAGCGCGGCCGACAGAAGGAGGGTGGCGCGAAGGAAGAAGTTCGTCACCGAGGCAGAGTAGCACATGGGCGGATTACGGGCATGGGGCTGCCGGGTGAGCGGTTTCCGAGTGGGACAGGATTGGTTAAAATAGTAGGTTGAAGAATGAGGGGTACGAATCGCTATGGGGCAGAGAAACTTGAAAAAGATCAAACATAACGGAAAGACACTGGAAGAAATCCTGAATGCCCATGAATTGTTCTGGGCGAGTAAGGAGGGCGGGGCGCGGGCGGACCTGGCGGGCGCGGATTTGTCCGGAGCAGACCTGCGTGAGTTGAACCTGGCCGGCGCGATCTTGAAGAACGCGAAGCTGGAGGGAAGCGATCTGCGCGGCGCGCGGTTGCCGGGAGCGGATCTGTCCGGAGCGAATCTTCGGAAGGCGGATTTGCGAAAGGCGGATTTGACCGAGGCGTTTCTACCCGGGGCGAACCTGGCGGAGGCGCAGGCCAGCGGGGTGGAGTTTTTCCGTTGCGATCTGACCGGGGCCAATTTTCAGAAGGCGATGCTGCGCAACGTGAACTTCCGCGATGCACACCTGGACGGGGCCACGTTCGCGGGCGCGGACCTGGGAATTGCCATATTGCGCGAAACGGATTTGCGAAACGTGGATTTGTCCGGCGTGGATTTGAGTACCACATTGATGCCGCCGGGATGGGGCGCGAAGAAGCAGGGCGCATAAGAATAGGAAGTTAACGCAGAGTCCGCGGAGAGCGCCGAGTACGCAGAGAAGAAAAGACGAAGAATAAAGACAACCGTGCCTATGTTGCAGTGATGGCAAACGGGGCCGGGGCGTGTTAGCCTCACGCCAAGCCGGTCCGTGAAGGAAACCTTGGCCACAACTTCCCCACAACTGGATTTGCCGGGCGTGCGAGAGCGCGTGCTGGACGTGTTGCGCGAACTGCTGCAGGAACTCGGCAGCCACGGCGCGGTGGTGGAGCTGTCGATTCATTCGAATCTGGATCGCGATCTGGGATTGGGGAGCCTGGAGCGGGTGGAGCTGTTGACTCGGCTGGAGAGCGCGTTTGGCGTGCGTTTGCCGGATACGCTGGCGGCGGAAGCGAACACGCCGGAAGAACTGATCAAGGCAATCGTGGAAGCCCCTGGGGCGCCGGTCATCGAGGAAGAAGGATTGTCGGGGCTGCGTGCAAGTGTTGCGGCGCAAGAGTTGGCGCAGAAGGCCGCCGACTCGATCGTGGAAAAAGCGGAAACGCTTTTGGACGTTATCCGGCACCGCGGGGTGCGTGATGCGGAGCGGGCTCACCTGCTGATCACGGAAGACGACGAGCGCGGCGAACACCGCTACACACTGACGTTTGGGGAGTTGTACGCGGCGGCGCAGAAGTGCGCGGAAGAGCTGGCGCGGCGCGGAGTGCCCCCAGGCGGACGCGTGTCGCTGATGCTGCCGACGTCGCGGCAGTTTTTTATTTGCTACGCGGGAATTTTGCTGGCGGGTGCGGTGCCGGTGCCGATTTATCCGCCGTTTCGGGCAGATCGGATCGAGGAATATGCGGGCCGGCAGTCCGCCATTTTAAACAATGCGGGCGTGTGCCTGCTGCTGACGTTTCGAAGAGCGGAAGCGGTAGCGAAGCTGCTGAAACCGCGCGTGAAATCACTGCACGATGTGGTGGAGGCGGAGAAATTGCTGGAGGCAGCGGAGAAAGCGCCGCCGCCCGCTCCGGGAGCGCTGCCGGCGTTCATCAGCGGGTCGCGCATGCGGAAGAGCAGCGACATTGCGCTGCTGCAGTACACTTCCGGATCAACGGGCGACCCGAAAGGCGTGGTGCTGACGCACGCGAATTTGCTGGCGAATATGCGGGTGATTGCGCAGGGCGTTCAGCTGGGCCCGGAGGACCTGGGGATCAGCTGGCTGCCGCTGTATCACGACATGGGATTGATCGGGGCGTGGCTGACGCTGCTGATGCACGGGGTGCCGCTGGTGGTGATGTCGCCGCTGGCGTTTCTGACGCGGCCGGAGCGCTGGCTGCAAGCGATGAGCAAACACAAGGGAACGATTACGGCGGCGCCGAATTTTGCGTATGAATTGTGTGTGCGCAAGATTTCCGATAAGGCAATGGAAGGCGTGGACCTGAGCTCGATGCGCGTGGTGATGAACGGAGCGGAGCCGGTGAATCCGGAGACGCTGGAACGATTCGCGAAGCGGTTTGGGAAGTATGGTTTCCGAAGAGAGTCGATGCTGCCGGTGTATGGGCTGGCGGAGGCTTCGCTGGGCGTGACGTTTCCCCCACTGAATCGTTTGCCCCGGGTGGAGCGTGTTGAGCGCGAAGCATTCGCAACGCAGGGACGCGCGATACCCGCGGAGGAAGACGATGAAAACGCGATTGCGTTTGTGTCGTCGGGAAAATCTTTTCCGGGGCACGATGTGCAGATTGTGGATGAGCAAGGCAATGCCGTGGCAGAGCGGACGGAGGGATTCCTGTGGTTTCGCGGCCCTTCGGGGACCAGCGGCTACTACGAAAATCCCGAGGCGACAACAAAGCTGATGCCGCAGGGTCCGGCTCAGCGCGAGGGTGAGTATCCGTGGCTGAATTCCGGCGACCGTGCATTTCAGGCGGATGGGGAAATTTTCATCACCGGCCGCGTGAAGGACATCATCATCAAGGGCGGCCGCAATTTGTATCCGCACGAAGTGGAGGAGCTGGCGGCGCGTGCCGAAGGGATTCGCAAAGGCTGCGTCGTGGCGTTTGGGTTGAAAGACGCAAGCAGCGGCACGGAAAAGTTGGTGATCGTCGCCGAGCTGCGAGAGGAGAACGCAGCGAAACGGGCCAAGATTGCGGCGGCGATTAACGAAGAGGTATCGCGCGGCCTGGGATTGCCGCCCGATCGCGTGGAACTGATTCCCTCGGGGAGCATTCCAAAGACGTCGAGCGGAAAACTGCGGCGGGATGAGACGAAGCAATTGTATCTGGCCGGCACCTTGACGGCGCGTAGACCTCCGGCATGGGTGCAGATTGCGCGGCTGGGCACGGGAACTTTTCTGCGGGAGGCGGCGCGAACCGTTGGCCGGGGAATTCTGAAGGTTCTCGAGAAAATTTACGGCGTGTATTTTTGCGTTGTTTTTATTTTGTGGATCATTCCTTCGTGGCTCATTGTGAAGCAGATTAAGGACGAAAAAGCCGCGGGACGGTTCACTTCAGCCGCGCTGCATGTGCTGTTTGCGCTTGTGGGAATTCGGGTCAAAGTGGTGGGCGAGGAGTACATGGATACGCCGGGTGCGAAGGTATACGCCTCGAACCACGCGAGCTACTTTGATGTTCTGCCGGTGATGATGGGGCTGGGCGTGAGTTACCGCTTTGTGGCGAAGGGCGAAGTCAACGATATGCCGTTCATCGGGACATTTCTGAACCAGATGGGCCATTTGTCGTTCAACCGGCATGACGCGGGTTCTCGGCTGAAACAGGTGCATGAAATGGAGGACTGCCTCGAACGGGGCGACTCGGTTTTCGTGTTTCCGGAGGGGACGTTTACGCCGGAGACGGGTGTGCGGCCGTTTCAACTGGGAGCTTTTCGCGGCGCTGTGGTTACGGGGGCGCCGGTGATTCCTGTGTCGTTGAAGGGGACGCGGCGATTTTTGCGCGATGGGACGTACCTGCCGCGGCCGACGAGCGTGACGATTACGTTGTCGCCGCCGATCTATCCTTCACGAGAAGTGCGGAGTGATGATCCGCATCAGTTGCAGGAAATTGTTCGGTTGCGGGATCTGGCGCGGGAAGCGATTGGGAAGTATTCCGGTGAGCCGGTTTTGTAGGGAAGAACTAAGGAAGCTTGAGGAAGAGGAAGCCGGCATTGAATGCCGGCTTTTTGTTTTCTTCGGACGGGGCTACAAGCTTATTGGGTGGTTGTTCGAAAGGGGTAAAAGCGGCAGCAGGGCTGCCGCACTCCAAAGGTTCAGCGGCTCAGCGTGTAGATGACGGTGATATGGGTATCCACTTCGATGGGTCGGCCGTTGAGGATCGTGGGGCGATAGCGCCACTCGCGGACCGCGGCCAGAGCCGATTGGATGAACAAGGGATCGCCGGAGATTACCTCCAGCGATTCGATTCGTCCTTCGGTCGAGATGAGAGCGTGGAGTTCTACACGTCCTTCGCGCTGAGTCTGCCTGGCTAGCGTTGGATAGCTGGGCTCGACTCGACGGATCAGTTGGGCCATTTGCGCGGGTTCGCTGATCGCGCGGCGAACTACGGCAGGCGGATCTTCCCGTGGTGGAGGATCGGGACGAGAGGTCACGGGAATGCGTCCGCCGGGTATGCCGTCGCCAGGGACCACTCCGGGAATAAGTTCGCCAGGCGGGTCTTCGCGTTCAGTAGACGTATTCTGATTACGAGTGACAACTGTGGGAGGGATATTTGTGGGCTGAAAAAAGCGGCGAAGCGTAGTTGTATGTGGCGTTGGATTGGACGCCGCTTGATGATGAGCGCCGATCGGGGCGTAGGGAGGAATCGGCGTGGCGTATTTCAGTGAGATGCGCTCGCCTTTGCTGAGCAGAGGAAAAAGAACCAGCGCGACAAGAGCGAGGGTTTGCAGAACGATCGAGATTGCTACGGCGCGCTGCTTGATGCGGCGGGCGCGCTTTTCGGATTGCGGATCGCCTTCGACGAGACAACTTCTAAGCGAACCCAATTCGTTTTCGAATGGACCGGACACACGTTGGACTTCGAGAGTCATCACACACCTCCGGAAATTTCCTGCGAGCCGTGGGAATTTGCGGCGCCAGCCTCCGGAGGTTGCGATCCGGAGACCAGCGCCGCGCTCGCAGGGATGTGAGGTGCTAGCGTCCTCTGTGATGTTGGACACCGGCAGACGAGCGAAGTGCCCGTTGAAGATGTGTTTGGTCAGATTGGGCTGCAGACCCGGGCCAGGTGAAAATGGGCACTGGACGTGGAGAAAATGGACAGCCGTCACTGAAAAGCGCCATGCAGTTGTGTCAAAAGGATGACTCGAAACGATGGCAGGCTGCTGGGAAGCAAGCAAGTAATGTGTTTCTACTAAGATGGAGGGTTCAGAATATTCGGAAGGCGAATTGAAGAAATAGTTACATCCAAACGATTCTTTGGAGCATCGTATTGTCGGACGTGGATCCAAGGAGGAGTACCCAATGGAGAGGCATCTACCCGAAGTTGTCGGCGTGCGCCGGACGGGTTGGGCAGCTCTGGACCGCGATCCGCAGCAGGACGTAGTGGAATTTACATGTCCTCATTGCGGCGCGAAGAGCCAGAAGAAGGCCCGGCGCGAGCGGACCGAGTATAAGTTCACAGACGGTTTTCTGCAGGACTTGCAGGGAGAAGGCGTGCAGTGCCATTTGTGCAAGCAGTCGATGCGGATCGTGCCGGTGGTGATGTTGCACGACCAGGACGAAGCGAAGCGGTTTGCGGCGGTGTTTTCGGATGAGCCGCTGGTTCACGCGGACTAATCGCGATTGATAAATAGAATGAAAAGGGCGCCCTTAGTTGGGCGCCCTTTTTGTGTTTATGAGAGTGGCCTGGCGTCAATAGCGATCATCACGGTCGCGATGGTGTTCGCGATATTCGTGGCGCAGATGCTCGCGGCGCTCGTAGGCTTCGTGACGTTCGTGAGCCCAATGACGCGCGTCGCGGCTATAAGGGCCGAAGCGCTCGACGGCTTCACGGTAGCGCCATTCGGTGTAGGAGACGCGCCGGTTGCAGTCGTCCCAATCGTTGGCTTTTGCGGCGGGCGCGCCGGCGGCCAGGAGAAAACCGAGGGCCGCGGTGGCCAGAGCCGTTTTACCCAGAAAAGAGCTGAGCTTGAACGAGTGAAGTTTCATAAGATTGCCTCCAGGAGCCTGGCCCGGGCTGGCGATCGGGGGTGCATCCATGAGGGTTCAAACACCTGTTTGAATAGAAGGTTGTGGTGGGGCGTAAGAGGAAGGAAATAGAGCAGTTGTCAGAAACAGGGATCACAGCGATATAAACAAGAAGTGCCGGGCGAATGCCCGGCACTCGAGGTTCAATCAAGGATTGGTTTAGTGGCGGTCGTGATCGTGATCGTCCCAGTCGCGATCGCTGCGCCAACGGTGGCCGTCTTCATCCCACCAGCGATGGCTGTGTTCCCAACACCAGGCGCGTGTTTCGGCCAGTTCGTGCCGATATTTTGCGGCCTGCGGGCTGTCCCAGCCATGGTGCTCGGCGGCTTCATGGAGTTTATGATCCACGCGAGCAATGCGCCTTTGGCAGTCGTCGTCCGCGCGTAGCGGGGTGGCGCCGACGAAGAAAAGTGTGACGCCCAGAGCTGAGGCGGAAAGGACCGCGCGAAAACCCCAGGAGTTCAGTTGCAGCTTCATAGATTCTCCCTTGTGGCCGCAGCGAAAATAGCCTGCGGCGAGAAGTTTGGAAAGAAGACTGGGGCACACAGTATGGAAGTATCGGGGTGCTGGAGGCAGGCCACAATCAGGTATAGACCTGAGGGAAACGCGGGCGCTTGGATATTACTATCTACAATATAATCAATAATTTAGCGGAGTTTTCGAGAGAAAATCTAATAAGCCTGGAGAAACGGGTCTCCCTCCATGTGATATTTCTCGAGACCCATGCGAATTTTGTCGAAGGCTTCGTCCACGCTGTCGGCGTACTGCAGGTTGTCGAAATCCTCCTGGCTGATAGTGCCCCAGCGGACCATGTTCTTGAGGTTGAGTACCTCGTTCCAATATTTGCGGCCGTAAATGAGGATCAACGTGTGCTTGGGCATTTTTCCGGTTTGCGAGAGGGTCATCATTTCCCAAAGTTCGTCAAGGGTTCCAAAGCCGCCGGGAAAGACGATGAGAGCCTTGGCGATCTGCGCGAACCAGAGTTTGCGCATAAAGAAATAATGGAAATTGAAGCTGAGCTCCGGGCTGATGTAGGGATTCGCGAACTGCTCGTGGGGCAGTTCGATGGAGAGGCCGATGGACTTGCCGCCCGCTTCATAGGCACCGCGATTGGCGGCCTCCATGATGCCTGGCCCGCCGCCGGAGCAGATGACGAAGCGGCGAGGGCGCGGGCCGAGTGAAAGCGACCACGTGGTGATTTTGTGGGAGAGTTGGCGCGCCTGCTCGTAATAGACGGACATTTCGAGCGCGCTCTTGGCTTCGCGGAGATGGAGGCGATGCTTTTTGCGGCGGTCGGCGCTCCAACGCGAGGTCTTCATTTTTTTCAGGCGGGTGAGCCGCGAGGAAGCGGTTTCGTGCGACTCAATGCGGGCGGAACCAAACATCACGATGGAATCGCCGATGCCCTCTTTCTTTAGCTGGACGAGGGGATGGATGTATTCAGAGATAATGCGAATGGGGCGAGCGGGCGTGCTGGCCAGAAACTTGGGATCTTCGTGGGGAGCTTTGGGGGCGTGCTGGGGCTTGGGACGATTTCCGTCGGACATGGGAATTTTCTCCAATCAAGGTGCGTCCTAGATTGTAGGCAGGGTAAAGCGCGGCGGCAACGCCTTTGGGGTGGCTGGCGTCGAATTGAATACGCGAGGGTGTCGGGAAGGCAGTTCTGGGGAAACCATTGAAGAACACGGAAACCGGATGGGGGCAAGCGCAGATGATGGGCCGCCTGACAATTCTTGCGGGGATGCTTGCAGTGGCGACAGTTGCGTTGCCGCGAGCGGAGGCACAGGCGCCGGAGGGGCCGATGATCCCGCAACCTGGAGTGCCGATCCAGAAGGGGCCGGCGCCGATCAAGATTCGCAGCGTGCTGGTGAATACTCCGGTGACGGTGAGGAACGAAAAAGGAGAAATGGTGCATGACCTCGAAGAATCGGATTTCCGGGTTACCGATAACGGCGCATTGCAAAAGATCACGCATTTCAATTTGGGAGGAGATCCGATTTCGTTGGTGGTTGTCGTGGAGATGAGTTCGCGGATCGCTTCGATCCTGCCGCAGATCCGCAAGTCCGGAATCCTGATTTCACAAACCGTGACGGGGCCGACGGGAGAGGGCGCTGTGGTGGGATTCGACGATCGGGTGGCTACCCTGCTGGACTTCACTCCCAGCTCCGACGCGATGGAAAAGGTGATGTCCGGATTGCCAGAGGGCAGGCCGGGAACAAGATTGTTCGATGCGATGTCGAGGGCGGTGGAAATGTTGAGTGCGAGGCCGGAAGTTTCGGAGACAGAACTCGGCCACCGGCGGGTGATGCTGGTAATCGCGGAGGCGCACGATTCGGGAAGCGAGGAGAAGTTGGGCGAGGTGCTGCGACGCGCACAACTGGCGAATATCACTATTTATGCGGTCGGAATTTCGAGCATGAAAGCAGACTTGAAGAGGAAGCCCGGGCAGACGGGACCCACGCGAGCGACTCCGGAGGGGACGTTCGGGGCGCCGCCACCTCCGGGAACGATCCAGACGCCGACGACGGACGATAATGCGCACGCGCAAGGACCGAGCCTGGTGTCGCTGGCAGTTTGGGCGGTGAGCCACGCAAAGGACCAGGTGACGGCGCATCAATTGGAGATCGCGGCGGCGGCGACCGGCGGGCTGCACGTTTCGACGTGGAAAGACCGGTCGCTGGAGAGGGAAATTGACGACATAGGCGGCGAACTGCACGCGCAGTACACGCTGACGTATACGCCAGGCGGCGAGAACACGGATGGCTATCACGAGATCAGCGTGACGGTGTCGAAGGAGAAGGAGCGGGGATTGAAGGTGCGGGCGCGGCCGGGGTATTACCTGGGAGTGCCGGAGAGTTAGAATGTCGCGGGGCCGCGTATGGTGGATCGGAATCACAATTTCAAGATTCGGTTGGCGACGACGGCGGATATTCCAGCGTTGCGGGAACTGATTGATCAGTCAGTACGAGTTCTGCAGCGCGACGATTACTCCGCGGAGCAATTGAATGCGGCCTTGGGAACGGCGTACGGCGTGGACACGCAACTGATCGCGGATGAAACGTACTACATCGTGGAAGGCGTTGGCGGAGCCGGGGAAATGGTCTTGGCGGCTTGCGGGGGATGGAGCATGCGCAAGACGCTTTACGGCAGCGACCATGGGCCGTATCGCGATAACGCCATGCTGGATCCGGCTTGCGATGCGGCAAAAATCAGGGCGTTTTTTGTGCACCCCGAATGGACGCGGCGCGGGATCGCGAGCTTGATTTTGAAAACCTGCGAAGATGCCGCTTATGCGCGCGGGTT
>DASSGJ010000023.1:0-13525 GCA_035693545.1 Candidatus Acidiferrum sp. | reverse complement strand
TGAAAGTGACCGCTACTCGTGAGCGGCGTATTTTGCGCGGATGTCGTTGGTTAGGGCTAGAGACTTTGCGATCTTGGTGGAGCTGAAATCGTGAGCAGCACCTAGTTTTGTTAGCGCGGCGAGGACAGATTCGGTGGGGATGTTGCCGACGAGGGCGTCGCCGGCGAAGGGGCAGCCACCTAGGCCGGTTAGGGCGGAGTCGAAGCGGCGGCAGCCAGCGGCGTAGGCGGCGTTGATTTTTTCTTCGGCGGTGGCGGGGCGGGAGTGCAAGTGGACGCCGAGTTCGACGCCGGCGACATGATCTTTTACTTGGGAATAGACATTGTGGATTAGATCGGGTGTTGCGGTGCCGACCGTGTCGGCGAGCGAGACTGTGGTGATGCGAATGTCTTTGAGCCAGTCGAGGGTGTCTTGAACGATTTCGGGGCCCCAGGGTTCTTCGTAGGGATTGCCGAAGGCCATAGAGATGTAGATGACGAGATCCTTGTTGGCCTTCTTGGTCTCCCGCTTGAGCGTTTCGACCAGGGCGCGAGATTCGGCGCGGGTCATGTTGGCGTTGGCGCGACGGAAATACGCGGAGATCGAATACGGGTAGCCGATGGTGGAGACGCCGGGCGTGGCGATGGCGCGTTCGAGGCCTTTTTCGTTGACGACGATGCCGATGATTTCGGGAAGCGCCGTACCGTCGGGAAGGGAAGCAAGCAGGCGAGACATCACTTCTTCGCTGTCGGCCATTTGCCTGACGTGCTTAGGTGAGACGAAGCTGACGGCGTCAATGTGCTGAAAGCCGGCGACGATGAGTTCGCGGAGATAGTCCGCTTTGGTTTCCGTCGGAATCATTTCCGGGAGGCCTTGCCAGGCGTCGCGCGGGCATTCGATGAGTTTGATGGGTTCGGACATGGAGGAAATAGTTTACAGTCAACAGGCGACAGTTGACAGTTTTCGGAGAGCACGAGCCATAGCCGTCAGCCTTTTGGAGGGCGATTTTGTCCGGCTATCGAAGAGATCAGGAAGGCGAAGAATAACAAGAAGCCCAGAACGCCAAATCCACCGAGGATCTTGTAGAAGAGGATGCTATTGCCAAGAGTTTGGTCCAGGGGACGATGGTGGGCGATGACCGCAAAGAGGTTGTAGCACATGCCGGCCATCAGACCGAGGATGCAGAGGCCGAAAGAGATGGACATGGCGATGAGCAGGATTCGCGTGCGTGGGGGCATCAACGATAGTTTACAGCCGAAAATTGACAGTTGTTAGTTTCGGAGGAGCGGCTCAGGGCAGAGTGAGCCTTTTGCTGCGACGCCAGACCACGAAATCGAATATCGCAAGAACGAAAGCCACTGCTAGCGTCATTACGCCGACAAAGGCCGCCGCTCCGCCAAGTAGAAACAGGATTGAGTCCTCACCTTCGAACACCCATCCCGGTGGCTTACCGGCTTTTTGGTTCTGCCAACCGGCAAACAGTGCAAACAAGATCAGGGGCAGGGACGCAAGTAATAGCTTGAGGCTACGGTTGCGCATTATGTCTGAAGGACGCCGGTTTTGAATTCGGGGAGGTGGGTGTTCAGGGAGGCGGCGTTTAGGGCCCAGATGAGGGCGTCGCGGGTGTGAGCGGGATCGATGATGGCGTCGAGCCAGAGGCGGGCGGCGGCGTAGCGGGGGTCGGTCTGGTGGTCGTAGGTGGATTTGACGGAGTCAAGGAGTTCTTTTTTGGCTTTTTCGTCGACCTTTTTGCCTTCGCGTTCGAGTTGTTTCAGTTTAATTTCGCCAAGCGTGTTGGCGGCGGCATCACCGCTCATCACCGCGAATTTTGCGGTGGGCCAGGCGAACATGAAGCGCGGGTCGTAGGCTTTGCCGCACATGGCGTAATTGCCGGCGCCGAAGCTGCCGCCGAGGATGACGGTGATTTTCGGGACGACGCTGTTGGCGACGGCGTTGACCATTTTGGCGCCGGCGCGGATGATGCCGCTCCATTCGGCGTCTTTGCCGACCATGAAGCCGTTGACGTCGTGGAGGAAAATCAAGGGGATGCGGTTCTGGTTGCAATCCATGATGAAGCGCGCGGACTTTTCGGCGGATTCGGTGTAGATCACGCCGCCGAATTCGATGCGTTTCTGGTCGGAGTGTGGCGCGTTGGTGGTGATGTGCTTTTTCTGGTTGGCGACGATGCCGACGGCCCAGCCGCCGATGCGTGCGTAGCCGCACAGCACCGTTTCGCCGTATTCGGCGCGGTATTCCTCGAACTCGCTGCCGTCCACGAGACGGGCGATAATCTCGCGCATGTCATATTGCTTGGCGGGATTGCCGGAAAAGATGCCGTACAGTTCACTGATGGAGTAGAGCGGCTCTTTCAGGCGCGAATGACTGAAGATCGGCGGATTCGGGGCTCCCATTTTGTCTACGAGGGCGCGGATGCGTTTCAGGCAGGATTCGTCGTCGGGTTCGCGGAAATCCACGGTGCCGCTGATCTGGGAATGCATCTTGGCGCCGCCCAAATCTTCGGCGGAGGTCTTTTGGCCGATGGCGGCTTGGACCAGCGCGGGTCCAGCGAGGAAGAGACCGGAGCCTTCGGTCATCAGGATGTGGTCGCACATCACGGGGAGATACGCGCCGCCTGCGACGCACATGCCCATGATGGCGGTGATTTGCGGGATGCCCATGGCGCTCATGACGGCGTTGTTGCGGAAGACGCGACCGAAATCGTCGGTGTCGGGAAAGACGTCTTCCTGAAGAGGGAGAAAGACTCCGGCGGAGTCCACAAGATAAATCGTGGGGATGCGATTTTCGATGGCGACGTTCTGCGCACGGATTACTTTCTTGGCGGTCATCGGGAAGAAGGCGCCGGCTTTTACGGTGGCGTCGTTGGCGATGACCATGAAGAGGCGACCGGAGACTCGGGCGAGACCAGTGACGGTTCCGGCGGAGGGAGCGCCTCCCCATTCTTCGTACATTTCGTGGGCGGCATAGATGCCGAGTTCGAAGAAATGGGTGCCGGGATCGATCAGCAAAGCGACACGTTCACGGGCGGTGAGACGATTCTTTTTGTGCTGGGATTCGATGGCTTTGGGGCCGCCGCCCTGGCGGATTGTTTCTTCTTCGTTCTTGATGGCGGTGAGGAGCTCCACCATGCGCTGGGAATTCTTTTGGAAATCGGGGGATTTTGCGTCGATGGCGGTTTTCAGAACCGAAGAGGACACGCGGCGACCTCGCAGACGGGAGTGACGGCAGCGGAATCAGTATACGGAGGATTGTGGGATTGTGCGAGTGGACCGGAGAAGAGAAAGACTTAACACAGAGTGCACAGAGGAAGACCACGGAGTTCACGGAGAAGAATGAGATAGACTCGCGGGATGGAATACCCATTGTTGAGTTTGGAGTTGGCGCGGGAGATTGAGTTGGCGGAAGCCGAGGCGGCGGTCGGGTGCGCTGAGAGATTAACGGCCGCGCACGGAGAAGGCGCCGGGGCGGTCGCGAATGTCTCGGGCGGCTATGCCGTGTATTGCGGAGCGAATTCGCCGGTGACGCAGGCCGTGGGACTTGGATTGAACGGGGCGGTGAGTAAAGAGGAGTTTGATCAACTCGAAGAGTTTTATTTCAGCCGCAGGGAACCGGTGCGGGTGGAAACTTGCCCGATGGCGGATGGCTCTTTAATCGAGCATTACCGGGAACGCGGCTACCATGTGAGCGAATTTTCGAATGTGATGGTGCGGCCGGTGGAGAAGACGGCGGCTGTGGCGCTGCCGATGGGAGTCGAAATCGTGAAAGCGGCGGACGGGGAGATTGATCTGTGGACACTGACCGTGTCCCAAGGGTTCGCTGAGCATTATCCAGTGACACAAGAACTTCTGGGCATCATGCGGATGTTCGCGGAAGGGAAGAACACGGAGTGCTATTTCGCGAAAGTGAATGGGAAAATTGCGGGCGGGGCGACGCTGGCAATGCGCGGACGAATCGCCGGACTGTTTGGCGCGAGCACGTTGCCGCAGTTCCGGAATCGGGGCGTGCAGACGGCGCTGCTGCATGCACGGTTGCAACGTGCGGCGGAGCGGGGTTGCGAACTGGCAATGAGCATTGCGTTGCCGGGGAGTGCGTCGCAGAGGAACATCACGCGACAGGGATTCCAGACACTGTATACGCGGGTGAAATTTGAGAGGGGAGTTGGTAGTTCGTAGTTTTTAGTTTCAGAAAAGAGCGGGGAGAGAAGAAAGCATAGCCGTTAGGTCGTAAGAACCCACCCTTAAAAATCAAGGGTGGGGCACCCTCAAGAGCATTCGATGTGGGCGCAACCAAGAAGACCGGCGAGAGTTAAGCGACGCGATTGTGAATGAAGTCGATGATGTCCTGGGTGGAAGTGCCGGGGAGGAAGATTTCGGCGATGCCGGATTTTTTCAGGGCGGCGATATCGGGTTCGGGGATGATGCCGCCGACGAGGACGGTGACGTCGTCCATGCCTTTTTCGTGCAGGAGTTTCATGAGTTGGGGACAGAGCGTATTGTGGGCGCCGGAAAGGATGGAGAGGCCGATGACGTCGACGTCTTCCTGGACGGCGGCGGAGGCGATCATCTCGGGGGTCTGGCGGAGGCCGGTATAGATGACTTCCATGCCGGCGTCACGTAGGGCGCGGGCGATGACTTTCGCTCCGCGGTCGTGGCCGTCCAACCCGGGCTTTGCAATCAAAACTCGAATCTTCTTCTCTGGCATTTTCTTCTCCGCGTACTCTGCGCTCTTTGCGTCCTCAGCGTTATTCTTTCAGTGTCTCGTTATGCTTCAACACAAATCTTCGAATCCCTTCCGTCAGAATGGGCACGTTGAAATTAATAATTAGCCCCAAAGTGTTTCCAGAGAGTCGCAAGTAGGTAAGCAGCGTTGCCTCGTGCACCGGTGCTATTGCTTCTATCGATTTCAATTCTAGTACGACGCTCCCAGCCACGAGGATGTCGATCCGATACCCACACTCAAGTTTAACGCCTTTATATACAACTGGAACGGGGACCTGCCGGCGGAACTCAAGCTTCCGGATGCTCAATTCGTGAGCGAGACACTCTTCATAGGCGGATTCAAGGAGACCTGGCCCAAGAAGTCGGTGGACTTCAATTGCGGACCCAATTATTTCGTGAGTGAGAGGGTCATGTTGCATAGGAGATGAAGACTAACGCTGAGTTCACGGAGAACGCAGAGTACGCTGAGAAAATCAAAACCTCAATCATGTGATGGCGACTTCTTCGTAGGCGCCGAAGACGGTGCGCATGGCTTCGCAGATTTCGCCGAGGGTGGCGTAGGATTTTACGGCGTCGTAGATGAAGGGCATCAGGTTTTCGGAGCCTTGGGAGGCTTTGCGCAAGGCGGTGAGGCGGTGCTCGACTTCGGAGGAGGAGCGTTCGGCGCGGAGCTTGCTGAGGCGCTCGGCCTGGCGGTGGGCTACGGTTTCGTCGATCTGCAAGAGGTCCATCGGCTTTTCCGGCGTTACGTAATCATTGACGCCGACGATGATTTTTTCTTTTTTGTCTACCGCCATCTGGTAGCGGTAGGAGGCTTCCGCGATTTCGCGCTGCGGGTAACTCTTTTCGATGGCGGCGACCATGCCGCCCATGGCGTCGATGCGGCGAATGTAGTCCCACGCGCCATTCTCTACTTCGTTGGTGAGCGTTTCGACAAAATAGGAGCCGCCGAGCGGGTCCACCGTGTTTGTGACGCCGGTTTCGTGGGCGATGATCTGTTGCGTGCGCAGAGCGATGGTGGCGGCGTGCTCGGTCGGCAGCGCCCAGGCTTCGTCGAGAGAATTCGTGTGCAGGGATTGCGTGCCGCCGAGAACGCCGGCGAGGGCCTGGATCGCGGTGCGGACAACGTTGTTCATCGGTTGCTGAGCGGTCAGGGAGCAGCCAGCCGTTTGGGTGTGGAAACGCAGCGCCCAGCTTCGCGGACTGACGGATTTGTAGCGCTCTCTCATCGCTTTGTGCCAGATGCGGCGGGCGGCGCGATACTTGGCGATCTCCTCAAAGAAATCGTTGTGGGCGTTAAAGAAGAAGGAAAGCTGCGGAGTGAACTCGTCCACGGGCAAGCCGCGGCGGATTGCCCATTCGACATATTCCATGCCGTCGCGCAGGGTGAAGGCAAGTTCCTGAATGGCGGTGGAGCCGGCTTCACGGATGTGATAGCCGCTGATGGAGATGACATTGAACTTCGGCGTGTGCTTCATGCCGAATTCGAACGTGTCAATCACCAGGCGCATGGAAGGCTCGGGCGGATAGATATATTCCTTCTGCGCGATGTATTCCTTCAGGATGTCGTTCTGCAACGTTCCAGAGATTTTCTTCCAGTCGGCGCCCTGTTTTTCGGCGACGGCGAGGTACATGGCCCAGATGACCGCGGCGGGGGAATTGATGGTCATCGAGGTGGTTACGTCGGCGAGGGGAATCTGGTCGAAGAGGACTTCCATGTCGGCGAGGGAACTGATGGCGACGCCGCATTTGCCGACTTCGCCTTCGGAGAGCGCGTGGTCGGAGTCATAACCCATCAGCGTGGGAAGGTCAAATGCGGTGGAGAGGCCCGTCTGGCCCTGCGAGAGTAGGTAGCGGAAGCGCTGGTTGGTGTCTTCGGCGGTGCCAAAGCCGGCGAACTGGCGCATGGTCCACAGGCGGCCACGATGCATGGTGGCGTGAATGCCCCGGGTGTAAGGAGGCTCGCCCGGATTGCCGAGGTCGCGCGCCGGATCCCAACCGGCAAGATCCTCTTCCGTGTACAGGCGGCGAATCGGATAACTCGAGACAGTGGTGAATTCTTTCTGGCGCTCGGGACTTTTTTCGAGAGTGGGGCGAAGGGTATTTTCTTCCCAGGCCTGCAGCTTCGAGGGGGACTTTACGGCGCTGCCTGTCTTCTTCGGATTGGCCGGATCACTCATGAAAAGGCGCTCCCGGGATCACAATATAAGCGGCTTGATATGCAGACCCCGCCCTAAACTAATGCTATGGGAAACGGCGGTGCGGAGCAAGAAGAACGCCACCAAAAGGGGCGGAGAAGTTTCCTGTGCGTGGAGAGACAGCGAGAAGCGCAGCGGAGGTAGCGAAATCGAGAGCTACTTTTTGGCGAGGGAGCGGACGAAATTGACGACGTCCCAGATTTCGTCGGGCTTCAGGCGACCCTCTTCGCCCATCATTTTGCCCTTACCGTTGTTGATGATCTTGTAGATGTCGGAGTCGCTCAAGTCTTTCAGTGCGTCGGCTTCGCGGAAATCTTTCAGCTTCAGATGCATGTCTTCGGCCAGGTCGCCGTCGCCCGCGCCTTCTTTGCCGTGGCACATGGCGCAATCCTGACCGTATTTCTTTTTACCGGAAGCGACGGAAGTGGGCGAGGTTTTGACTGGATTTGTGGACTTCGCCGAATCCGAACTGTTCTTGGCGTCCGCGGCGGGTTTTTCTTCAGCGGCGGGCTTTTCATCCGCGGGTTTGGCGGGTTCCTGGGATCGGCATTGCAAAGGCAAAACCAGGAAAGAACACACAAAGACACAGACGAGCGCGAGTTTCATGACGGGATCTCCCTAAGCGACTCAACGCGTCAATCGTGCATAGGGCGCAGTTTGGCCCAAGTATATCCCTCCGAGGAAATTTTGCACTTTTATTCTTTGGCGAGAGCCGGTTACGCGAAGTACTGAAAAGTGCGCCAGAACCGGGGCCAGCCGGTTTTGGGCGGGCCGCAGAGGAAGATGTCGCGGCGCTCGGTGGTTTCTTCGTTGACGACGCCGAACGAGTTCGTGTTCTGGGCGACCAGGCGGCAGGAGTCGAAATTGGCTTCGACGAAGGCCGCCGGAAAACCCACGATGATCAGAATTTGCGGTGGGGGATCGCCGTAGCCGCGTTCCCAGGAAGAGTTGACGCCGCTGACGGCGCGCGGCAATCCGTATTTCGGACCGTAGAGATTGATCGCACCTACTTCGCCGTAGTTTTCGGCCAGAATGCCCAGATGAGTACGCGATTCGGCAGGCAAGGAATCGCGCAGCTTTGCGAGGTTCGCGACCAGGTCCTCCCATCCAATTTCGTCACGCAAAGTCAGATTGACTTTGTCGGCCAGTCGAAACCAGGCTGAGTTTACCGGGGCGAGAGGCAAGGCCACGGCCATGGCGCCGAGGGTGCTGATGGCCAGAGCCGCGGCGACAGCCACGCGAACGATTTGCGTTTGCGCGGCGCGCAGAGTGAGAAGCCATCGTTCACCCCAAACTGCGCCTGCCGCGTAGAGCATCGGATAGGCCGGGGCGAGGTAGTAGCCTCGGCCCTTTGCGATTACGAACAGAAGCAGGGTGACGAGAAATGCCCAGCCGAGCGCGCGAAAGTTTCGGCCATCGCGCGCGCGCAGGCAGAAATACAGTCCGGCAAGCCAAAGGGGGAAGCACAGGAGCGTCATTTCCAGTTGGTCGGGCAGGAAGGAGCGCGTCAAGCCTTCGGCGACATCGCGTTGGTGAAGGAAACGCAGAAAATCGTAAGTGACGAAATGGTGTTGCGCCTGCCAGAGGAAATTTGGAGCAACGAGCAGCAGAGAAATCAGCAAGCCCAGCCAGGGCCAGATGGTCCGGAAATATTTGCGAGCATCGCTGAATAGCAGGCCCGCGAGCACTCCGACGGCAAAGAACAGCATGGTGTATTTGGCCAGCAAGCCCAGTCCAACGGAGGCGCCAACCAGCGGCAGGTAATGCGGATTGGAAGTTTTCAGCAGACGCACCAGGAAGAAGGCGGCGAGCACCCAGGCGAAGTAATCGAAAGACATGTACTGCATCAACGCGCCGGCGCCGAGAGAGAAGGGAATGGAGGCGCAGGCGGCAACGATTTGAGCTGCGCGGTGGCCGCCCATGTCTTTGGCCATGCGGCCGGTCAACACGACGGTGATGGCTTGCAGCAATGCGGAGAAGAATCGGAATCCGACCAGCGAAGTGCCAAAAAGCGTCAGGGCGAGCCGTGCAAAGAATGGCGTCAGGGGCGGGTAAGCCACGTAGCCCCAGGCGAGATGCCGGGCGTCCTCGAGAAACGCGAGTTCATCGCGGTTGAAGCCGTAGCGGGCCGCGGTGAGGAGATGAACGACAAGCGTGGCGGCGGCTATGGAGGCGAGGAAGACAAAATCGGTTCGGGTGTGTGTGGCGGAAAGCGTGTTTTGGCCGGTGCTGGATAGAGCTGACGCATCGCTGATAGCGGCAGGTTCGGTATTGGATGCCACGGGAGCCTCGGAAAGATGGGCCATGATAGCAGAAGGTGGAGACGGGTGAGTTGTAGTGACCGACCTGAAGGTCGGCCACTACAAACGCGAGAGGGAAAAAGCAGATCCCTCACCCGCAAAAGGAGCCCTTCGCGAGATGCGCTCAGGGCAGGCGGGTTCGGGATGACACCTGTGCACGGGGCTACTGGTTTGCGATGTGTTAGCGATTGCCGGATTTGCCTTTGTCGTCGAGGGCTTTGAAGAGTTCGTCTGTGCCGACGACCTGGCCGTTGAGTGTGCCGGGAATGAGCGTGTCGCGTTCGATTTCGCCCTTCTTGGCCCCCGCGATGGTGACGCTGTTGACCTGCAAGGTGCGGCCGAGAGCGCGTTCATAGTTGGCTTTGGCTTCGGCCAGGTTGGCTAGGGCGCGAAGTTCGGTGCCCTGAGCAGTGATCAGGTCGCGCTGGGTCAGAATGACGTTGTAGACCGTGGAAGCGCCGAGTTGATATTTTTTCTGTTCGGCATCGAAAGTTTGCTGCTGCAACTCACGGGCTTTGCTGGCGGCTTGAACCTGGGCGCGGCCCTGCTCGAGCGCGATGGAGGTGTTGCGTACATCAAGAACCGCGCTGTTCTTGATCTGCTGCATCTGGGCTTCCAGTTGTCGTTGCGTAAGCTGGGCGTGGACGCTGTCGGCCTGCGCGGAGCGGTTGCGAAGGGGAAGCGTGAAATTGATTCCGACGGTGTAGCTCGGGAAGCGGTTGTGGAATGCCTGGCTCAGGCTGTCGGACAATCCCTGCTTGTTCACACCCGTTATAGTTGTCGTGGTCGTGGGAACAAAGACGGGAATGGCAACACCGTTCGCGTCCAGCACGGTCACCGGATTTCCGTTCGCGTCGACCACTTGTTGTCCGGCAGCCGCCGCCGAGGTGGTAGCCAGCGAATTGCCCGCGAGGCCGGTGCTGGTGTAAGTACCAGTGAGAGTCGCCAGCGGCAAGAGCGCGTTCTTGGTGGCCTTGACGTCAATCTCGCCGTTTTTCAGGTTGAGGATTTGCTCCTGGACGTCCGGGCGATTCACGAACGCTTCCTTTACCGCGTCGGCGAAGGGAGCGAGCTGAATGGATTGTGGGGCGTCCGGCTTGTCGGAAGGAACGATCTCCACATCAATCAGATTCGACGCGGTGGGGTCCTTAGAGATGAAATTCTTCAGCACCAGCTCGTCCTGGAGCTGGGTGGTCTGCGCGACGATCAGGTTCTGCGTGTCGGTAGCGAGCTCAGACTCGGCGCGAGTAACGTCGAGCGGGGCCATGGTGCCTATCTCCAGCTGTTTCTTGTTGTCGTTGTAAAGCTTTTGGGAAACGGTAACCGCCTGCTGCTGTACTTGGACATTTTGGCGGGCGTAGACCAGCTCCCAATAGGCAGTGATGGTGTTGGTCACGGTGGTGATGGCTTGTTGCGCGAAGGCCAGATCGGCGATTTTGCGGTTGTTTTCGGCGATCAGAATGTTGCGGCGGGTGACGTCGCGGCCGGTTCCTTGCAGGAGCTGTTGGGAGAAACTGACGCCAATCGTGGACTGCACCGCGGGATCAAACAGGTTGAACGCGGAAGTGGAAGAGGAACGCGTGTTGTCCCAGAAAACGTTGACCGTGGTGCCGGTGGAAAATCCTTGAGAAAACGCGCTGTTGAAGACGCTGTTGTGAACTCCCAGTGTGGAGATTCCGGTCGCGCCGGTGCCCGAAGTCAGCGGGTTATTTACGGCAAGCAGGGCGCTATTGATGGAAACGCTCTGCGTAAAGTAAGGATCGAAGAACAGTGAGGGAAGGTTCGCGGTCGAACCTGCGGACAAGCTGGTGGGGACCCCGAAGCCGAAGCCGCCGGCTTTCGTTTTCAGGATGCTGGCGTCGGCCATCCATGGGTTATAGCGCTGGACGACGATGTCCATGCTGTTCTCAAGAGCCAGGGCGATAGCGTCCTGTAAGGTGAGATTGAGCTTTCCGGCCTGAATGAGTTGCTCGAGACGCGGGGAGTTGCTTAGCGCGCCCGGATTGACATACCAGGTCCTGTAGGGTGCAGTGAAATTCGGCCAAAGACCGGGCGACTTCGTGTAATGAAATTTGTTCAGCCCCAGGGAAATGGGCACGCCACCTTGCAGACTGGCCTGTTTCGCGGCCGGCGCCGCCGCGGGATCCTGGGCCAGCACCGGAGAGGCGGGGGCTCCCGCCAGGATGCCTGCCAGGACAGCCGCAAGCAAGGACTTCAAGGACAGCTTCTTCATAAGGTTTCCTCACCTCTGGAAAGTGGCGATACCAAACTCTTGGCAAACCAACCCGTTACAAGGCTTCTCTCTGTAAAACGATGCAAGAGGGCAAATTGTTTCATCCGGGATGCGGCTTGCGAGGGCGTCTGCGAGGACGCTCGCGGGCCTGGGCGCTGGCTTCGAAGTCTAACAGGGCCCGTCATTCCTTGACAACGCGTTGCATGGAGGCTAGGCTGCTGACATTTCGACGTTTAGGAGCCCCCGCGGTTAGCGGGCCTATGTTTACGCGCGAAGAGCTGCTGAAGCTGTTTGAGAAAGCGGGAGCGGTCCGGCACGGGCACTTTGAGCTGTCCAGCGGCCTCCATAGCGGCACGTACGTGCAATGCGCGCTGGTGCTCCAGTACCCGCGGTTTGCGGAAAAGCTGGGGCAGGCGCTGGCCGCTTTGTTCTCGGATGCGCGGATTGATGCGGTGGTCTCCCCGGCGCTGGGCGGAGTGATTATCGGGCAAGAGGTGGCGCGGGCGCTGCCTGCACACGGCGATGCGATTGGTGGTGGGGTGCCGGCAATGTTTGTGGAACGCGATGCCGGTGGAGTGATGTGCCTGCGGCGCGGATTTTCGCTGAAGCCGGATACGCATGTTTTGGTGGTGGAGGACGTTTGGACGACGGGCGGCTCGACGCAGGAAGCGATCAGCGTCGTGGAAGAAGCCGGCGGGCGAGTGGTGGCGGCAGGCGCGTTGATTGACCGCAGTGGCGGTAAGATTGAATTTCCCGTGGAATCGAACGCGCTGATTGAGTTGCTGATCGAAAGTTACGAGCCGGATGATTGCCCGCTTTGCCGGCAGGGCAACGTGGCCGTCAAACCCGGAAGCCGGTACGCGAGGTCTGCCTCCTAGGATTTCCGGCGCACTTCCCGCATGCGTTATTTCAAACTCACGATTGCTTACGACGGAACGGATTTTCACGGCTGGCAGATTCAGAAAGGGAAGCCGACCGTGCAGGGCGAGATTGTGTCTGTGCTGCGGCGGTTGACGCAGGAAGATACGCAGTTGCTTGGCGCGGGGCGTACCGATGCGGGTGTGCACGCGCTGGGGCAGGTGGGCAGCTTTAAGACCCAGTCGGCGCTTTCGGCGCTGGAGTTTCATCGCGCGATGAATGCTCTGCTGCCGCCGGCCATTCGGATTGTGGGCGTTGAGGAGATGGGGCCGGATTTCAACGCGCGTTGGTCGGCGAAGGGGAAGATTTACCGCTACCGGATTTATCGCGGGAAAGTGGTGCCGCCGCTGCTGTGGCGCTATGTGCTGCACTATCCGTTTCCGCTGGATGAAGAAGCGATGAAGGACGCCGCGGCGCGTTTTGTAGGGATGCACGATTTCACGTCCTTCGCGGCTTCGACGGGTTCGGAAGACGACGACAAAGAGCGGAACATGAAGCGCGAGATTTTTTCGACAGAATTGAAACGAACGGAAGATGGCGAGGAGCTTTGGTTCACGGTGCACGGGCGGTCGTTTTTGCGGTACATGGTGCGGAAGATGGTCGGGACGTTGCTGGAAGTGGGCCGGGGAAGACTTAGGCCGGCGGATATCGACAAGCTGTATGAGGTGAAAGATCGTTCGAAATCGGGGCCGACTGTGCCGCCGCAGGGGTTGTTCATGGTGATGGTGGAGCACGATGAGGCGTATCGGGTCGACTAGGTTCGAGCGACGAGGCTTACTTTGGAGTGCGGGAGCAGCGCTCCCGCTTTGCGGTGTACAGCTAAGCTCCCAAGTTGATTTCGGAGATATTTTTGCATCTGCAAAAGCGGCGGCAGAGCCGCCGCACTCCAAAAATGAGGAGCGGCTACACAAGGTAGAGTCGGCAAGGTAGAATCACACCCATGGCCGCAACTTCCTCGTTGTTGGACACTTTGCCTTCGATTGATCCGGCGACCGGCAAGGTTTTGCAATCCTTTGAACGGACGTCGCCGCTGGCCGTGCCGCAACTGCTGGCAAAGGCCCGCGAAGCGCAAAGAGCGTGGGCGAAGCGTTCGGTGGCCGAGCGTTGCGCGCAGATCGCTGTTCTTAAAACGAAAATACTCGAAGCGCGCGAGATTTTGAC
>DASSGJ010000022.1:0-6298 GCA_035693545.1 Candidatus Acidiferrum sp. | reverse complement strand
TGATCCCACGAAGGTCGACGCGCTGCTCAACTGCGGAACCTTGCACTACGAGGACGGAAACTTCGAAAAGGCCGTTGAGTATTTCGTCCGCGCGATTTCCCTGCAACCCGACAGCGCCCTGGCGCACTTTAATCTGGGAAGCGTCTTAGAGGAAATAGGCAATCTCGAGGCGGCCCGGAAACACCTTCGCCAAGCTGTCCGGTTTGATTCAAGCTATCCAGATGCGCACTACAATCTTGCCTATGTCTGCGAAAAACTGGGAGCTTTCGCCGAAGCGCGAGAGCACTGGGTAGAATACCTAAAGTTGGACCCCATCGGCCCCTGGAGCGATTATGCGCGGCAGAGGCTTTCTTCCTCCATTGCAGCGAAGTCCGTCGGCAAAGTCTGACCTGCGCACGTCGGCAGCGAGCGGTTGGAGACTTTCCGGACTACCGAACAGGAACTTTCAGTTCAAAAAAAAGGGTTCGCCAGGTAGGACTCATCCGGCGAACCCTGTTCAAATCCGATCAAACGGATGTAGATCAATAAAAGTCCGAGAAAGGCAATTTGTCTCACTTAGTAGTTAGCTTACGTTGTCCAAAACGAAGAGGACGAAAGAGCAAGCAAGGAGAATTTGGCTCCCCGGGCTAGATTCGAACTAGCAACCCTTCGGTTAACAGCCGAATGCTCTACCATTGAGCTACCGGGGAACAGGCAAATTAGAGTTTTATTTTACAACACGATGCACAAGCGTGCCACTCTCGTCTCTTTCGGTTGGGCCCAACATCGTGATAGCCCACGATGCTGCGGCATAAACATCCATTTGCTCTGATTGATTCTGGTCGAATTAGGGAAACTCTATGGGTCTCATTGGGGATGTGTTGTTCAAACTAAACCGTTGCACGGGACCGAGACAGAAATCTGCGCCAGAACTGTGCTGCAAAATCTGTTTTTGCTGCCAAAACTGAAAGCCCTCGTTACACAGGTCCTTCTCAGACATAGGATTGCTTAGGACCGTTCTCTCCGACCAGGTGTTTGCGCGACCAGGCATCGAGTACGCGCAGCACCGGCTGCAATTTTTTTCCAAAGGGCGTTAGGGAATATTCGACCCGGACCGGCATCTCCGGAAACATCTGCCGCTTTACAAGTTCATCCCGCTCGAGTTCACGCAATTGTTGCGTCAACACCTTCTGTGAGATTCGCGGCATGTTCTGGCGAAGAGTCTTGAAACGAAGCGGCTTCCTGGATTCGGCGAGCCACCAGAGAATTACCGGCTTCCAGCGGCCGCCGATCAGGCCAAGCAGGTGTTCGATGGGGCACTCGCTGGCAATTCGTTTGGCGCTCATATCGTCTCCGGTAACCAGGTATCTATTTGGTTCCTGGTATCACTGCGATGGTATAAGGCGGATTGGATCATAGATCGGCGGGAATGAAAAGCGAAGCGAGGAACGGGCGCGTGCGGACTGTTCGGAAGCGTGAAAGTCGTGCGGTCCGCAGCAAAGAAAGACTGCATCATCGCGACCGGCACGAACATCCAAGCCGCGAAAGAGGCTGATCGCGGTATCGGCAGCGTAGAGAAAGTAGGGCACGTTGCTACCGCCTCACCCTTTGGAATTCGGGACGAGCTGTTGTGTTTCCGCCACGGCTTGGCATAGGGATTCTCCAACGACATCGTGGCCTGAAACAGATTCTGTAGGTGTATTTACGTCAAAGGAGGAACAGGTATGAGCCAAAGCAATGTTGGTCCAAAACGCAGTGAAAAGGGGTTGTTGACTCCAGACAATTGCGTCGTGGCGTTGATCGATCATCAACCACAAATGCTGTTCGGAGTCAGCAACTTCGATCGTCAGGGAATCATTAACAATGTCATCGCACTGGCGAAAGCCACCCGGGTGTTTGAGGTTCCGGTAGTGCTCTCCACTGTCGAGACGAAAAGCTTCAGCGGAAACATGTGGCCGCAGCTCAAGGCCATCTTCCCCAACCAGACAGCCATCGAGCGCTCCTCCATGAATTCCTGGGACGACAAGAATTTTGTGGCTGCGATCGAGAAAACGGGAAAGAAAAAGATCGTTCTTGCCGGCTTGTGGACCGAGACGTGTGTCGCCCTTCCCACCATTCAAGCAATTCACGACGGCTACGAAATCTACGTCGTGGAAGACTGCTGTGGGGACGTGAGCCAGGTGGCGCATGAGAACGCGATGAAGCGGGTCGTTCAGGCCGGCGCAAAGCCCGTGACCGCGCTCTCGACGATGCTGGAATGGCAGCGCGATTGGGCCTTGCGGGGAACCTACGACGCGGTGATGGACATTGTGAAAAACCACTTTGGTGCTTACGGCGTTGGAGTCGAATACGCCTACACCATGGTGCACGGTTTGCCTGCAACGCAGTTTGCGGAATATTTCGTTCCAGCCGCAGCAGCCGCGCACAAGTAACAATTTTAAAAGCGTCCCAGCCCTCCCCTAGTTTTGAAAAATACTGAATCGGGCAGGAGATCCGATGCCTGATGAAACGTGAAAGCAAAAACGGCGAAGGCGTGAGCCTGAGCCAATACCGCGGCCCCGTGGTCGCGGATTTCGAGGGGCATGGGCGAACCCTGTCCCTCGAAAACGATAGTCGTTTTGAAGGAGGTTCCATGTCCGTCGAAACAATTCTTCACAATGCCAAGATCGCTACAAATGGTGTTCCGTCGTTCGTCGAAGCTCTGGCTATCCGTGACGGCAAGATCGCCGCGGCGGGCACGAATGAGGAGATTCTCCGCTTACGCGAGCCCGCGACCCGGGTGATTGATGGCAAGGGACGAACGGTCATTCCCGGCTTGAACGACTCGCACATCCACCCGATTCGCGGCGGCCTGAATTACAACATGGAGTTGCGTTGGGATGGAGTGCCTTCGCTCGCCGATGCCCTGCGCATGCTTAAGGAACAGGCAGCACGGACGCCGGCGCCACAATGGGTACGCGTCGTGGGTGGCTGGACGGAGTTCCAATTTGCCGAGCGGCGCATGCCCACGCTGGATGAGATCAATGAAGCGGCTCCGGACACGCCCGTCTTCGTGCTGCATCTGTACGACCGCGCGCTGTTGAACCTTGCGGCGCTCCGCGTCGTGGGCTATGACAAGAATGCCCCCGACTTTGCCGCGGGAGAAGTACAGCGGGATTCGCGCGGAAATCCGACCGGTCTTCTCATTGCCAAACCCAACGCCAACATCTTGTATGCGACGTTGGCCAAGGGACCCAAGCTTTCGCGCCAGGATCAACTCAACTCGTCGCGGCTTTTCTTCCGCGAACTGAACCGCTTTGGCATCACCAGCGCCATTGACGCCGGCGGCGGGTTCCAGAACTACCCCGACGATTATGGCGTCGTAAACGAACTGCACCGGAACGGAGAGTTGTCGGTTCGCCTGGCCTACAACCTTTTCACGCAGAAACCCAAACAGGAGCTTCAGGATTTTCAGAACTGGACCAAGATGACGAAACCCGGCGAGGGCGATGACTTCTATCGCGTCAACGGCGCAGGAGAAATGCTGGTTTTCTCCGCGGCGGACTTTGAAGACTTTCTTGTGCCGCGCCCGGACATGCTCCCGGTCATGGAGAGTGAACTAAAAGCCGTCGTCCGTCATCTCGCCGGGAATCGCTGGCCGTTCCGTATGCACGCAACCTACAACGAAACGATCGAGCGGGCGCTGAATGTCTACGAAGAGGTGAACCGCGAGATTCCGTTCGAGGGCCTGCACTGGTTTTTCGATCACTGCGAAACGATCACCGATCGCAACATCGAACGCGTGAAGGCCCTCGGCGGAGGCATCGCCGTCCAGAACCGTATGGCCTTCCAGGGAGAGTATTTCGTCGAACGTTACGGCTCACAACAAGCGAAGCGCACTCCGCCGATCCGCCGCATGCTTCAAGCGGGTGTCCCGGTCGGCGCCGGCACCGATGCAACGCGAGTCTCCAGCTATAACCCGTTTCTCTCGCTCTATTGGCTCATCACCGGAAAAACCATTGGCGGCCTGAGTCTCTATGACGAGGAGAATCGTTTTGATCGCGCCGAAGCGCTCAAACTCTACACCATGGGAAGCAGTTGGTTCTCGACCGAGGACGGAAAGAAGGGCGCGCTGATTCCCGGTCAACTAGCGGACTTGGCCGTTCTCTCCTCGGATTACTTTTCGATTCCCGAGGAAGACATCAAGGGACTCGAATCACACCTGACGATCGTCGGCGGTAAGGTGGTTTACGCCAAAAACGAATTCGCGAAACTTGCGCCTCCTGAATTACCGGTCAGTCCAGACTGGTCCCCGGTGGCGAAGTACGGTGGCTACGCAAAAAGCCCGGATCACGCCATCGGAGCAACCCACTCCGCTTCCTGCTCGCATGTTGGGACACCGGCCGACGGCAAGACGAAGTCCCACCTCAAAGTCCTTGGCGACCTTGGTCTATGGGAGCTCGGTTGCGACTGCTTCGCCTTCTGAGAAATGGCAGCCGAATTCTTACCAAAAAGGAAAATGAGAATGGGAATGTCAAATATCGCTGACAAGGTTGTAGTAATTACAGGGGCCAGCAGCGGTGTTGGCGAAAGCACGGCTCGCCTTCTCGCAGAGAAAGGCGCGAAAGTCGCGCTGGGAGCCAGGCGAAAAGACCGGATCGACGCCCTGGTCAAGGACATCGCGGCCAAAGGAGGCTGCGCCCTCGGCTTCAAGATTGATGTTACGAAACGCGGAGATTTCGAGGCTTTAGTCAAAGGCGCAGTTGAGAAGTACGGCCGAATCGATGTGATCTTAAATAATGCCGGGATCATGCCCATTGCACCTATGGCGGCGCTCAAGGTCGACGAATGGGATCGAATGATCGACGTAAACATCAGGGGCCTCTTATATGGCGTGGCCGCGGTGCTTCCGGTCATGCAAAGGCAAAAGGCGGGCCACATCATCAACATCTCTTCTATCGCGGGCTTCAAAGTCTTCGCGCCCGGCGGCACCGTCTACAGCGCGACGAAGTTCGCCGTGCGGGCGTTGACCGAGGGGCTGCGTATGGAGCACAGGGCCGACAACATTCGCTGCACCATAATTTCTCCCGGGGCGGTTGCCACCGAGTTGCCTGAAGGCAGCTCGGAGGAAGCCACCAGAAAGAATTTGCGCGAGTTCTACAAAATGGCTATTCCGGCCGAGTCGATCGCTCGCGCGATCGCTTACGCCATCGAGCAACCAGCCGACGTGGAAATCGGCGAGGTCGTCATCCGGCCCACTGCTCAGGACTTCTAACGGGGAGGCAAAGTAATGAGAGTTTTGCTCCTATCCTTTGTAGTTGGTCTGGGTGTGGGGATTTTGTACGGTGTGATCCGGGTCAAGAGCCCGGCCCCACCGATCGTTGCCTTACTCGGCCTGTTGGGAATGGTGCTCGGAGAGCAGCTGGGAGGCTGGATTCTTGCAAAGAAAGTGAATGTCACCCAAGCGGCAGCGGTCTGCCTGACGGGTAAGCATTGGGATTCGAAGGCAGGCGCACGGCCCGTGCCGGCGGCGCACCCTCCGGGGAACTAAGCTGGAGACGCCGAACGATGAAACGAGAGGAGCCCGCATGACAAAAAGAACAAGCCGACTCGCGGCAATTGTTTTTGCAAGCCTCGCCATTGCCGCAGCAAGCGGTCTGGGCAGTTGGCAAATATCTATTCCCGCTGCCGCGCAAACCGCCGCAACCACTCCCGACATCGCGGTTGGCGCACAGTACGACACGACACATGTGTACGTGGCGCCGGAAGACTTTGACCGATTCGTTGCTAGCTTGATCGCCACATTTGGAGGCACAACGACCAAGCAAGGCGTCTTCACGGTAACGCCGACACCAAGCAGCACCATGTCGCAATTGGTGCTGACCCCGGTCGGCAGCATTTCCGTCTTTGGTTTCAAGACGCCCATCCCGTATCCCTTTGGCGTGGAGCGAACAGGGTATTTGGTAACGGGCATGGACGAAGCGATCCACGCTGCGAAGGTAACCGGCGCGGACGTGCTAGTAACGCCATTCAATGATCCGATTGGCAAAGATGCCGTCATTCAATGGCCAGGCGGCGTAAATACCCAGCTTTACTGGCACAACACCGCGCCTTCTTATCCTGCTCTGCAAACGATTCCGGAAAACCGGGTATATGTGTCGCAGGAACGAGTCGAAGCGTTCACACGGAGTTTTCTTGCGTTCTCTCACGGCAGCATTGTTTCGGACGAAGCCAACGCGCCGGGAGTGGAAATCGGACGACCCGGTGAGACGTACCGGCGAATCAGGATCAACTCAAAGTTTGGAAAACTTGCCGCGTTTGTGACGGACGGGCATCTTCC
>DASSGJ010000021.1:0-9363 GCA_035693545.1 Candidatus Acidiferrum sp. | reverse complement strand
GTGCGTATCACGAAGGCGGGCCAATTGAATCTGAGCCAGCAGGAAAACAGCCTGGTGGGAGCCGACCTGGCAACCGTGGCCAGCAATTTTTCCCAGGCGCAGGTGGCCAATCAGGCGACGTTAAATGCAACGGCGCGGGTGTTGGGCTTGCCGTCGCTGCTGGATTTCCTGAAGTAATTCCAAACAGACGCACAAAGAAGAACTGAGCGGGACCAGGCAGGCTGGCCTGTTCGAAGAGCCTTAGAAATACTCCTTGGTCTAATCGGTTATAGGATTGAAGGGACATGGGCGCCCGGGCAGTCCGGCGGAGGACGGGCCGGGGCTCACACCCACGTGTGATCACGGCCGGGTATTGGTGTGATTTTGCGGGTATTGAAACGGTTCGACAGTTCGATTTGTAATAAGGAAAAAAGTGGAGGCGGCAAAACTTCTTGACAAAGAGTGGACGCTGAACTATAACGCCACCCAAGCGATAACCGGTTAGATTCGGGCGGCAAGTGAGAGCATAACGGTGCGAAGGTGCGCCGCCGAATGCCGGAGGCCACGAGGCCAAACGGGGTAGGAATCATACGAGTTCACTCGGAGGGAAAAATGCAAGTGACGCGACTTCGCGCATGTGTGTGCTTATTGGTGTTGGCGCTTGCGGTTTTGTTTTGCGGCCGGCTGAACGCCGGCGTAACGGCGAGCATTTCGGGTACGGTGACGGACGCGACCGGCGCGGCGGTGGCCGGGGCCACAGTGACCGCGACGAACGTGGACACGGGGATCACGGCGACGCAAAACACGAATGGGCAGGGGTATTACTCGTTTCAGTCGCTGCCGCTCGGGAAATATACGATTGAGGTGCAGCAAAAAGGATTTAAGGTGTACCAGAAAACGGGAATCGTTCTGCAAGTGAACGACACACAAGTGGTGGACGTAGGCCTTCAGTTGGGGGCGAGTACCGAGAAGATTGTGGTGGAAGGTTCGGCGCTGCACGTTGAGACGGCCAACACGCAGATGGGGGAAGTGATCCAAGGCAAAGAAATGACGGATGTACCGTTGTTGACCCGGAGTTTTACTGACCTGTTGTCGCTGCAGCCCGGAGTGGTCAACACCGCGTCGGGGATGACCGGAGCGTATGCGGGAAGTTTCATATCGGCGGGATTCGCGTTGCCACAGGTCTCCGGGGATCAAAATTCCGGTGCGCAGTCCGTGAACGGGATGAGAGAAGCCGCAAACGGATTTATTCTGAACGGATTGCTTGCACAAGAGTCCGGCTACTCGGGAGCAGGAGCGATTCCGAACCTGGATTCGCTGGCAGAATTCCGGATTCTGACGAACAACGCGGATGCCGAGTACGGGAACTATTCCGGCGGGCAGATCAACGTAATCACAAAGTCCGGGACGAACGATTTTCACGGCAACTTGTTTGAGTTTTTCCGCAACACAGACCTGAACACGGCGAACTTTTTCGCGGCCGGGCAACGCGGAGCGTATCACCAGAACCAATTCGGCGGGACCGTCGGCGGACCAATCAAGAAGGATAAAATATTCTTCTTTGCCGATTATCAAGGCAACCGCAAGGTGCAGGGCATCACATCGGTTATATCCAATGCGCCGGCGGCAACTTTGTTACAGAACGGCGACCTTTCGTCTGTCGCTGGCTCCTTTTATTCGGTCGACCCGGTTACAAGTGCGATTACTCCGAAAACGGTTCAAGGAGCCGCGTGGGCGAGCCAACTGCAACAGCAGCTTGCAAGCCAGCTGAACGGACAGACCGTGGACCCTGGCGAAGCGTACTACGTTCCCAACTGCACCGCCGATGGAGCAGGAGGGACAACCAAGTGCGTTTTTCCAAATCTATCTTTGACGCCCGCAAATTTTAACGGGATTTCTTCAAAGCTCTTGCCCTTCATATTGCCGGCAAACAACGCGAACGGAACCTTTTCGACGAGCGCTCAGAAGTTGGATCTGACGGACAACAAGTTCAGCGGGCGCGTGGACGACAATACCCAATATGGACTGCTGTCCGCGTACTACTACTTCGACAAATTTGACCGCGTGGATCCTTACTGGGCATCGAACGCGCAACTTTATCCTGGTTTCAGCGTCGCGACGAACGGGCACACGCACACGATTGATCTGGGTAATACAAAAACATTCTCTTCGGCGGCGGTGAACGAATTCCGGATGGGTTACTTCAGGTTGGATGCAAAGTTCAACCAGCCGCTTGGAGGAAGAGGCACGACGCTTGCTGCGCTGGGATTCGCTCCTGGAGGAGCGCCTGGTGCGCCGGGAGTCACCGTCGGAGCGCCAAGCGTGGAAGGGATACCGGAAATTGATTTCAATAACTGGGTGATCGGAGTGCCGAGCCGGCCGAATCGAATCACGGAAAACATCTACCAGGCCATGGACAATTACTCGCGGGTGTTCGGCAAGCACACGATCAAGGTTGGGGCGCAATACCACTTCAACCAACTGGAAGAGAATCTGTTCAACGTTGCGAACGGAAACTTTTTCTTCGGCAGCAATTTCAGCGGGCAGCCGAGCGAGACGGGAAGCGACATCGTGGACTTCCTGCTGGGCGCGCCGACACAGTTCGTGCAGGGGCAATCGTACCCGTCCTACGGGCGCACCTATTATTTCGGGGCGTTCGGACAGGACAGCTGGCGAATCAAACCGAATCTGACGCTGAACTACGGCTTGCGATACGACGTGAGCGCGCCGTGGCGTGAGAAATACAATGAAATTCAAACACTGATTCCCGGAGAGCAGTCGGTCGTGTTTCCGGGCTCGCCCATCGGATGGGTATTTCCCGGAGATCCCGGCGTGCCGCGCAGCCTGGCGCCGACGAAGTGGAACAATTTTGCGCCGCGGGTGGGCCTGGCGTATTCGTTCGGAGACCATGACGGCACTTTGGGGAAATTGCTGGGAAAGCCAGGAACGACGAGCATACGGGTTGGTTGGGGATTGTTCTACAACACGTTTGAGGGCGCCACCGACTTCAACGAAATTGGCGACGCGCCTTTCGGAAACTACACGGGCCAGAACGAGCCTGGTTTCGCGACGCCCTTTATTCAGAGGGGCAGCGGAGCGCTGGTTTCCAATCCATTCCCCGTTGCGCCGCCCCCGAAGAATTTCTCGGCCAAGAATCCGGGCACGGGATTTCCTTACGACAACCTTTTTGATTTCTTCACCGCCTTCGGAACGATCGGAAGTTCCCCGGCGTTCAAAAACAACAACCGGCTGCCGTACGCCGAGCACTACGAGTTGTCCGTCCAGCGGCAACTTACCCCTTCGGACCTGCTGACGGTGAGCTACGTCGGGACACAGGGACATCGGCTGCTATCGTCGCAATCGGCGAATCCCGGGATTCCGTCGTTGTGTTTGCAATTGCAGTCAGTGGGTTGTGGGCCGGGCGGAGAAAACAATATCTATACGGCGACCGACGGAACGGTCTTCGCGGGTACGCGTGGGCCGTTCAGCGCGCCGTATATCAATACCCCAATTCCAACACCCACGGGACCGCAGTACATCGTGCCGTTCGGGAACGATTCCTATTTCACGACGATTGGGAATTCACTTTACAACTCGGCGCAGATCAATTGGCGGCATACAGCCGGGAACTTGCAGGTATTGCTGGGGTATACGTACGGCAAGGCCATGGACGATTCTTCGGGATATGGCGAGCAGATTAATCCCTACAGCCCAAGGCTGAGCCGCGGACTTTCCGCGTTCGATAGCACACACAATTTCGTGGTGAGCTACAACTACCGGCTTCCGCTGGACAAGATTCAGACCGCCAAGCTGCTGACGCACGGATGGGAAATCAGCGGGGTGACGACGTTCTCGACGGGCCTGCCGATCACCATCGTGGAGACGGATGACCGCGCGCTGACGGGAACTGGGTTTGGCGGACCAATCGTGCTGCCGGTGGACACACCGAACTACAACGGCGGATCGCTAGGCATCACCGACCCGCGAAACAACCCGAACCATTATTATTTCAATATTGCGGATTTCAGCCAGAGCGCACTCGGAGTGGAAGGAAACGCCAACCGGCGCTTCTTCCACGGACCGGGGATCAACAACTGGAACATGACCTTTAAGAAAATAACTCCGCTCCATGAAGGTATTGCGCTGGAATTCCGCGCGGATTTTTACAACCTCTTCAATCACGCGCAGTTCGCGAATCCGAGCGGGTTGGTGCCGGGTCCCCTGGGAACGCCCGCGATACCCTTGACCAGTTTTGGACAAGTGACGGTAGCGCGCGATCCACGCCTTGCGCAGCTAGGATTGAAGTTGAATTTCTAAGAGAAAGTTGAGCGTTTGATCTTCGTATTCCCAAGCGGGGAATCAAGGCCCAGCCGATTCCCCGCGATTTTTTCGACGAAGGCATGGCTTCCCGGCCAATTTCAATGGTGGCGAAAGAGACTCGGCAATGTCGGCCCAAGGCGTGCTCGCGGCAACACTGGTAAAACCTGGACAGTATGAATTGCGGGAGTACCCGTTGCCGGAGCCCGGGCCGGGGTGTGTGCTGGTGAAGATGGAGATGTCCGGGATTTGCGGGACGGACAAGCACACGTTTCAGGGATACGTGACGCAGTATGGGGACCGGAAGCTGGAGTTCCCGATTATTCAGGGCCACGAAAATGTGGGAACGATCGCGGCGATTGGAGGAGACGGGCGGTACGCGGACTTTGAGGGTGTGGCGCTGCGGGTGGGCGACCGCGTGGTGGTGGGCGCGAATGTTTCCTGCGGAGAGTGCTACTACTGCCGGCACGATTTTCCGTATTACTGCTGCGAGAAGACTACGGATTACGGAAATAATCTGAGCGCAAAGAATCCGCCGCATCTTTTTGGCGGATGGTCGCAGTACATTTATATTGTGCCGGGAAGTTTTCTGGTGAAGGTTCCGGACGAGTTGCCGTCGGAAGTGGCGGTACTGACGGAGATTTTCGCGGTGTCTGTGGGGCTGGACCGGGCGAAGCAGATGTCGGCGTTTCCGAATGAGTCGTTCCGTTTCGACGACACTGTGGTGGTGATGGGCGTTGGGCCTTTGGGAATGTGCTTTTTGATGAAGGCGCGAATGCTGGGTGCGGGAACGATTATTGCGGTGGATTTGTCGGAGTACCGGCTGAACTTTGCGAAGCGGTTGGGGGCGGATCATACGATCAATGCGGGGAAGATGTCGCAGAAGGAGCGGCTGCAATTTGTGCGCGACCTGACGAACGGGCGTGGGGCGGATATGGTGGTGGAGTGCGCGGGAGTGCCGCAGGCCGTGCCGGAAGCGCTGGAGATGCTGCGGGTGAGCGGGTTGCTGGTGGAGGCGGGGAATTTTTCGGATTTGGGCGAGGTGGCAATCAGTCCGCACCGGCATTTGTGCGCGAAGAACGCGCGGATATTCGCGGTTGGAGGGGAAGAGCCCGCGGCTTATGGGCCGAGCATGCGGCAGATGGCGCGGTATATGAAGCATTATCCGTTGCGTGAGTTTGTGACGCACAGATACGCGCTGCGGGATGTGAACGCGGCAATGGCGAAGGCGATTGAGCCGGACTCGATGAAGGTGGTGATGGAGCCGTGGCGGTGAACGAGTTTCGTTTTTGTTTGCAATCATAACGAGGGAGCGAGAGGGGAAGAGATGAGCGGACTGAAAGAGCGGTTTTTGTTTGCGTGCGCGCCCGATAGCTGGGGCGTGCTGGACTATCCGGGGCCGTCGTGGGAACAGTCGTACGAGAAAATGCTGGATGAAATGGTGGAGGCGGGCTACACGGGGACGGAACTGGGGCCGTACGGATTTTTCCCAACGGATGCGGCTGTGCTGAAGCCACAGCTGGAAAAGCGGAAGTTGAAGCTGCTGGGATCGTTTGTGCCGGTGAAGATGACGGATCCTGCGGCGGGGAAGGCGGTGATCGAGCGGATTCGGAAAGTGGGTGATCTGCTGGCAACGCTGAAGGCGCCGTTTCTTGTGATGGCCGATGATCAATCGGTGGAGCGGAATGCGTACTCGGGGCGGGTGTATGAGAAGGGCTGCCCGACGCTGACGGCGGCACAGTGGAAGCACGTGGGAAATATTGTGGCGGACGCGGAGAAAGTAGCGCAGGAGTTTGGGCTGGACCTGGTGTTCCATCCGCATGTGGCGACCTATGTGGAGACGCCGGAAGAGTGCGGGCGGTTTTATGATGCGACTTCGCATACGAAGATCGGGCTGTGCCTGGATACCGGCCACTGTGTTTACGGGCATGGGGACTCGGTGAAAGAGGCGGAGAAGTATAAGGACAAGCTGCGGTTTGTGCACATCAAGGACTGCAACAACGCGGTGCTGGAAGAGGCGCGCAAGAAACATTGGACATTTGAGGAAGCAATTGAGCACAAGGTTTTCACGGTGATCGGGAAGGGAAATATTGATTTTCCGGCGTTTTTCCGGACGCTGATCAAGAACGGGTATTCGGGGTGGTCGGTGATCGAGCAGGATGTGAAATTTGGGGCTACGGAAATTCCGCCGAAGGATAGTGTGGCGGCCAGTTTGAGGTATCTGGAGGGAGTGATGGGGTCGTTGGGAGCGGCGGCGAAAGCTTGAGGCGAACTGAAAAGAGAAAAGAGAAAGAAGAAGATTTAACACAGAGTGCACAGAGGTCGGAGCGCAGAGGTCACAGAGATAGGAAAACCCAAGAACACAGGCTGAAGCCTGTGCTGCCGAGGAGCGGAATGCCGAAGATCAAGATGGGCGTGTTGGGCGTGGGCGAGATGGGCAAGCGCCACGCGGAAAACTTGCGGAGGCTGGTGCCGAGCGCGGAGTTGGCGGCGATTGCGGATGTGGCGGAGGCGCGGGCGAAACAGGTGGCGGAGGAATTGGAGGTCGAGCACGCGTTTGGAAGCCTGGAGGCCATGCTGGAGTTGAAAGGATTGCAGGCGGTGTTGATTGCAACGCCCGACAAGTTTCATGCGCAGGCGGTAATTCATGCGGCGAAAGCAGGAAAAGATATTTTGTGCGAGAAGCCGCTGGCGCTGACTATGGCGGAGGCGCACGCAGCGCTGGACGCGGTCAACAAAGCGGGTGTGCGGCTGCAGGTCGGATTTATGCGGCGGTACGATCCGGCGTACGCGGCGGCGATGAAGAGGATTGAGGCGGGAGAGATCGGGACGCCGCTGATTTTTAAATCCGTCGGACGGGATAAGGATGAGCCACCGATGGCCGCGTATCATTCGGGTGTGAACGGGATGATTTTTTATACCAATACCATTCACGATTTCGATTTGGCGCGGTGGATGATGCGAGACGAGGTGGCTGAGGTACATTCGTACGCAACCTCGGTTTCCCGTCCGGAAGTTGCGAAGTTTGGGGACGTGGTGGCGAGTTCGGTGAATTTACAATATCGCGGCGGCGCGATTGGGAATATCGAGTCGTACGCTTCGGCGATTTATGCGTATGACGTGCGAACGGAAATACTGGGCACGAAGGGCGCGGTTTTCGTCGGAACTATCGAACAGGCGCCGGCGGTGTTTTTGAGCGCGAATGGAAGCGCTCAGAAACTGGCGGATCATTTTCTGACGCGGTTTGCGGACGCGTACCTGGCCGAGGTGCGCGACTTTGTGCAAAACGTGCTGGATGAGAAGCCGGTGAACGTGACGGGCGAAGACGGATTGAAGGCGTTGGCGACAGCTGTGGCCGCGGAAAATTCGATAAAACAGGGGAAAGCGGTCAAAGTAACGCTGGAACGCTCGGCGACCACATAAGTTTGTTCGGCCAAGGTTTGGCCGGAAGGAGGAGTCTATGACCCACGCGGCCGCGACTGGATTCAAGAGTCCCCTGCATAAGATGACCCAGACGACGCCGACCTGTTTGTGGAACGATTCGGCATCGATCGCGGAACTGACTTACTCGATGGAGCACGGCGGGGTGGGAGCAACGTGCAATCCGGTGATTGTGCTAGGCGTGCTGAAGAAGGAGCTTGGCGAGTGGAAAAAACGGATTGAGGCGTTGCTGAAGGAATTTCCGGCGGCGGGCGAAGACGAGATTGCATGGAAGGTAGTGCGGGAGATTTCCGTGCGGGCCGCGGCGCTGCTGAAGCCGGTGTTCGACGCGCAGGGCGGCAAGAATGGAAGACTGTCCATTCAGACCGACCCGCGTTTGTATCGGGACGCGAAGAGTATTGTGGAGCAGGCGCAGGAGTTCAGCCAACTGGCGCTGAACATGATTGTGAAGATTCCGGTGACGTCGGCGGGGATTCCGGCGATCGAAGAAGCCACTTATCGCGGGATCAGTATCAATGCGACGGTGTGCTTCACGCTGCCGCAGTGTGTGGCCGTGGCGGAGGCGGTGGAGCGCGGGCTGAAGCGGCGAGAATCCGAGGGCAAGGAAATCGCCAGCATGGGACCTGTGTGCACGATTATGGTTGGCCGGCTGGATGATTGGTTGAAGGTGCTGATTGAGAAAGAGGATGTGGCGATTGACCCGGGATTCACAGAGTGGGCGGGCGTAGCGGTGTTCAAGAAGACGTACAAGCTGTTCCGGGAGCGCGGTTACCGGATCCGGCTGCTGTCCGCGGCATTCCGGAATCACATGCACTGGAGTGAACTGATTGGCGGAGATGTGGTGATTTCGCCGCCGTATTCGTGGCAGGTGCGCCTTAACCAGAGCGACATTGAGGTTGTGCCGAGAATTGATAGACCGGTGAGAGCGGAGATTGTGGAAGAGTTGGGGCAGAAATTTATTGATTTTCAGCGGGCTTATACGGAGAAGGGAATTTCAGTCGAGGAGTTTGATTCGTTCGGACCTACGAGGAGAACGTTGCGGCAGTTTATTGGCGCTTGCCACGATCTGGATAGCGTTGTGCGGGATGTCATGTTGCCGAATCCAGACGTGTAGCGCAGAAGAAAAGGCTTAACACAGAGAGCGCAGAGGCCGGAACGCAGAGTTCACAGAGATAAGAAACTCAAGAACACCGGCAGGAATGCTAGCGGGTCACTTTAATTCTTGAATGGAGGGATGCGCGCGTGGGAAAGCTTGCGATTACAGGGGGTAAGCAGCTCCGGAAGAAACCGTTTACGCGGTGGCCGATTCCTACAAAGGGCGAAGCGAAGGCGTTGAAGGATGTGCTGGAGAGCACGCTGTGGGGCGGGCAGCCCTTTCCCGGAAAGCACGCGGAGGCATTCGCGGCGAAATTTGCGAAACTGCACACGGCGAAGTACGGACAATGCGTGAACACAGGGACCGTGGCGATCCAGGCGGCGCTGAAGGCGATTGGAATCAAGCCGGGCGACGAAGTGATTGTGCCGGCTTACACGTGGGAGGGGACGGTTGGGCCGGTGCTGCTGGTGAACGCTGTGCCGGTGTTTGTTGACGTGGACCCCGATACCTACTGCCTGGACGCGAAGCTG
>DASSGJ010000020.1:0-3504 GCA_035693545.1 Candidatus Acidiferrum sp. | reverse complement strand
ATAAAAAAGGGCGCCGGAAAGCCCGGCGCCCACTCTCTTTCTTATCTGTACTTGTCTTACCAGCCGAACTGCACCGCCGGCAGCACCGGTGTGCCTTCGATTCGCACCGCATCCAGGGCATTCGGATCAAAACCCAGGAGCTTCAGGATGGTGGGAGCCACCTGAGCGGTTTCCACGAAGCTGTTGATGCTGCGGCCCTCGAAGCGTGGATTGGATACCAACAGCATCACATTAGTGTCGTCCCACGCAAAACCGCCGTGTTCGGACTGCTTCTTGTCGCCGCCGGTATACACCACGCCGACGTTTGGAATCGCGACGATGTCCGGCGTACGCGGGTCCCCGCCTGGCCGCAGTTTGCAGCACGGGCCGGGATTAGTCGGCACGCCCGGCGGGTTAAAGAGCGTGTTCAGCGAAGCGCCATAGTAGATCTGTCCGGCACCCCATCCTGGGGGCGCGACTGCGTTGGCTTCCAGCATGTCAACTGCGTTTCCGGTCTGCGTCGGATCCGCCAGCCACAGCTGGGAAATGTCGTCTTCCGCCAGGCCGAGCCCATTGTTGGCGTTGCTGTAAATCGCCGGGAGAAGGTTCGCGATGATACCTCCCGGAGAGTTGCCATTGCCGGTTTTCCCGGGAACAGGGAAGAAGCGATTCGGGTCGATTGGTGATTGTCCGTGCTTTGCCGTGATGATGATGGCGGTCGAATCCAGAAGCCCGTGGTGCTTGAGAGCCGCCACCATCTCCCCGATCGCCGCGTCCACGAATACGATTTCGTTCATCATAATCGGCCTGGGCGTACCTTGGGCGTCTTCATAACCGCCAGAGTTGCTGTCGCTTCGGTCTGGGGGCAGCGCGGCGGGCTTTACAAGTTTCTGGCCGACGCTGACTGCCTGGAAGTTCATGCCGAGGATCACTGGGACCGGAGCCTTACTTGTCCCGAGGTGATTCTTACCGTTGATTTCGTTCACCACCGCGTTGACTTTCAACTGGTCATAGCACTTGATGGCATCGAAATTGGTCGTCCAATCGTCCCCCGGAGTCTTTGCGTCTCCGCTCGCTTTGATGGTTCCACAATCAAAGCCCGTGCCGGCTGTGATTATTCCCGGCAGCGGAATCTGGTTGGAATTGACTTCCGGAGAATAGTAATCATCCACGTTGCTCGGGACACTGGTTCCGGTTGGGCCCGAAACCAGAGCGTAAACAGCGTGCTTGTCCGACCAGGCTGTGTAGCCGCCCGCGGCATGGATCACACCATAAATCGTGTTGGTGCGAACGAAGTTCCAAGGATAAACGGGCTTGCAGTTATTGAACGGATCGCGCACCAGCCGGTCGGGATCGACGGCTGGATAACCGCCGTCGGTAACGTTGGCGGCTTGGGGATTCCCGCCGTTGAGGAGCAACTGGTTGAATTCGTCGCCTTCTTCATATTCGGTCTGGGTTCCGTAAATCTGGTTTGGGACGCAGGGCGCTAACGCAGGGTTGTTCGCTGGGTCGCTTGTGCCCGGTAGTCCATTGCCGGTGGTTACCAAAGGTGGCGCCAGGACGCGATCGTACGCCACGTCGTAAAACGCTCCTACCGTTCGCGGGCTGCCACCGGTTACCAGTGCCATCAAGCCGGGGAAGGAGTCCGACGGCCTGGAGGTCGTCGTTCGTGTGTAGTTCAATCCGGTCCTCCCGAGTGCGGCGAGCGTCGGGCAGTAGGGTGCTCCACCATTTGCCCCGCTGACGCCGTTGGCGCAGTTCTCAAAATCCACCGCGTGCATGCCGTCAATGCTGATCAGTAGGACGTGCTTGATAGGGGAGTGACCCTCGTCGTCGTTGGCGTGCGCGGGCGCCGGTGTTGTGGAGGCAATCAAGCCGAGAGACAGGCTTGCTGCCAATAACTGCTTCCTCATGTAGCTCTCCTTTAGGACGTTTTGGTGGGACTCGCGAACCCGTGCTTGGCAATTCGCTACGTGACGAGACTAGGCCGCGATTGTTACAGGAAAGAGACGCTTCGATGTTCGTATGATGAAAGAAGGGAATTTCTTGAAGTGGCTCGGCTCTGTTGACACCTAGCGGCGTGTCATCCCGAACCCCGCGCTTTTTGCGGGGTGAGGGATCTGCTTCTCGTCTGCGTGCTATGATCGCAATCGCGCACGCTTCTTCTAGCCGCTTTCAAAAAGTTTTTCAGGTTGTACAGCCCGAGTACTGTTAGTTTTGGTGCGTGTCCGCCGTCACGGCGGCTGGATGATTGTGAATCTCCTCCGCCCGCTTCAGCGCTTCCTCGATATTCGCGCAGATGTTTTCCGCTCCGATGTGCCGCTCGAATCCCGCTTCATGCATCAGAGCCGCCGGCTGTGGCCGGGCCCCGCAGACCAGCATGGACCGTCCATTGGCGCGCAATATCTCGGCCAACTCCTCCAGCGCCGCGATTCCCGTGGCGTCAATCGCGGTCATGTTGCGCAGCCTCATGATTACAATCGGCGGCAGGGCAGAAACATCCTCGGTAACTTTGGCGATTTTGTCCGTTACTCCGAACAGGAACGGCCCATGAATCCGGAAGACCGCCGTATATTCCGGAATGTCCTTATCCTGCAGAATGTGCGCCCGCCCGTCCTCAATGTAATCGTCGGTTACTTTCGAAACGGTAGTAGTCATCGAAATCTTCCGGATAAAGCTGAAGGCCGCAAGAATCATTCCCACTTCCACCGCCAGCGTCAAGTCTGCCACTACGGTCAGAGTCAGCGTCAACATCCAAACACTGATGTCCGCCTTGCTCAATTTTAGAATTTCCGGAATTTCCGCCCAGTCGCCCATGTTGTAGGCGACCATAAAGAGAATTCCTGCCAGCGCAGCCAGCGGCACATTCTTCACCAGTGGCGCCGCGAATAAAATCACCGCCAGCAGCGTAAGCGCGTGAATCATTCCCGCCACCGGGGTCTTCGCTCCAGCTCGCACGTTCGTCGCGGTCCGCGCTATCGCGCCCGTAGCCGGCAAACCACCAAATAGGGGAGAGAAGATGTTCGCGGCGCCCTGCGCGATCAGTTCCACATTCGGATTGTGCTTGTCGCCGCTCATCTTGTCCGAAACCACGGCGGAAAACAGCGACTCAATCGCACCCAGCATCGCCACCGTAATTGCCGGTGAAAGCAAATGCAGCAGCAACTGTGGCTGCAGCCTCGGTACCGCCAGGTGCGGTAACCCGCTCGGAATCCCGCCAAACCTGGTTCCAATCGTCTCGACGGGCAGATGAAAAATCGCCACCGCTGCCGTTGCGCCGAAACACACCAGGATCGCGCCTGGAATCCGCTTGAAAAACTTCACGCAGATAATCATCACCGCCAGCGACGCAAATCCAACGATCGTCGCGACCCAGTTCAGCGTGTGGAAATTCTCCGCAATCGCGCCCATGCGGTGGAAAAAATCGCCCGGGACATGCTCCATCCGCAGCCCGAACAAATCCCGGATCTGCGTGCTCGCAATCAGGATGGCGATTCCGTTCGTGAATCCCACCACCACCGGCCG
>DASSGJ010000019.1:0-3143 GCA_035693545.1 Candidatus Acidiferrum sp. | reverse complement strand
ATCCCCGCGGCGAAATCGAGGAAGGCATTTCCGTCCGGATCTTCCACAATGGCGCCCGAAGCGCGCTCCGCCACCAGCGGGTAATCGCGAGTCAGCGAAGGCGACATGAACTTCGCGTCGTACGCGATCACTCCCTTCGCCTTGGGTCCGGGCAGTGCTGTCTTGATTCTGGGTAGTTTGGTTTCCGTGGCTGTAATCATGATCTCTCCAAAGTGCGTTTCACCGGGGATTCGCAGGAAAAGTGTTGTTGCGGAAGGGAGGAAAAGTGCAGGTTTGTGGACCGGCCGAAATCCGCCGAAACCTGTGAATTACGCTGCTTAGTCGACGCTATATAGCCCGGGACGCAGATTCGCCGGGCGAAACTTGCGGGGCACACGGGGACCCACGGCAACGCGGTCATGTTTGAGGAAGTGAAAGTGCTTCATTTGCGTTTCCAGCGGACTTTGCCGTCCTTCGTGTCTTCTAAAATTATACCACGATCGGAGAGCTCTTTTCGCACCCGATCCGACGCCGCAAAGTCTCGCCGGGCGCGCGCCGCCTGGCGCTCCGCCACCAGTTTTTCGATGTCCGCGTCGCTCAGCCCCCCGTTATCGCCGCCAAACCCGATCGCTTTCAGCTTTTCGCCGTCGTTGTCTTCCAGCACGGCGAACACTTTGTCGAAACTTGCCAGCAACTCCGCTGCCGCCGGAACATCTCCCTGCCGGAATTCGCCTTTGTCCATTGCGGTGTTGGCTTCGCGCACAAAATCGAAGACCGCCGCCAGCGCCTGCGCCGTGTTCAGGTCGTCGGAAAGCCCCGCGTCGAAATCGTCCGCCGCCTTAGCGACGCGTTCCGCCATCCCCGCCTGATTCCCTGCTGGGAACTTTTCATTTTTCAATCGCGCCGCAAAATTCCGCAACCGCTCCACCGAACTCGTCGCCTGCTGCAACCCATCAAACGTGAAATTCAGCTGCCGGCGGTACGGGACGCTGGCCAACGCGAATCGCAGCGCCGATGGCTTGTATCCCTTCGCGAAAAGATCCCGCAAGGTAAAGAAGTTCCCCAGCGACTTGGACATCTTCTCGCCTTCCACCAGCAAATGCTCGGCGTGCAGCCAGTAGCGCACGAATTGCTTCCCCGTCGCCGCTTCGCTTTGCGCAATTTCGTTTTCGTGGTGCGGGAACGCCAAGTCGATCCCGCCCGTGTGGATATCCAGCGTGTCGCCCAGGTACTTCATCGCCATCGCCGAGCATTCGATGTGCCACCCCGGCCGCCCCGCGCCAATCGCTGTCTCCCAGAAGTGCTCACCCGGCTTCGGCGCTTTCCACAACGCGAAATCCCGCGCGCTCTCTTTTTCATAGCGATCGTTGTCCACGCGCGCGCCCGCCTGGATCCCGGAAAGGTCCACTTTCGAAAGCTTCCCGTAGTCCTTGAATTTCGTGATGCGGTAATAGATTGAGCCTTCACTTGGATAGGTGTAGGAATTCTTCTGCAGCGATTCGATCAGCGCCACCATATCGTTGATGTGGTCCGTCGCGCGAATCCAGTGTTCCGGCGATTCAATGCTCAGGGTCCTGCAATCGGCAAAAAACGCCTGCACAAACTTTTCCGTGTACTCCCGGATGCCCACTCCGGCCGCCGCCGCGTTGGCAATGATGCGGTCGTCCACGTCGGTCAGGTTCATTACATGGTTCAGCTTCAACCCGCGCCACTTCAGGAACCTCCGCAAAATATCCTGAAATACAAATGTCCGGTAGTTGCCGATGTGCGCGTAGTCGTAGACCGTCGGCCCGCAGGTATACATCCCCACCTGCCCGGGTTTCAGCGTGACGAACGGTTCAATTTTTCCGGAAAGGGTGTTGTGCAGCTGGATTTCGTGCATCGCGTCTCGGCTCGGCCTTTCGGTCAACAAGCAAATAAGCGATTGTATCCGAGCCTCCACCAAAGCCGCAACGACGCTTCCGCCGGCTCATTCAAATTTGGTATGCCGCCGGATCGCTAAGGCGCAACTCGGGAAGGTGCTCCTTTTACAGGAGCACTCCCAGGGTTGCCGTTCGAGTGGTCCCGTTGTATCGAGCTGAAATCGTCGACGAAGTTGAAATCAGCACGGCGGAGGTATTGACGGTGAAGGATGCGCTGCTGGCACCGGCAGGAATGAATACGCTGGCAGGCACGCTGGCCGCGCTGTTGCTACTGGAAAGCGTGACCTGCACGCCTCCGGCCGGCGCAGGCGCGCTCAACGTTACTGTCCCTCTTGATGTTTGCATGCCGCCGACCACGCTCGTGGGGTTCAGCATCAGCGAAGCGAGCGTTGGCGCCGGAGGCGGCACTGGCTTCACCGTCAGCGTCGCGGACTTGCTCGCTCCATTGTGAGCCGCGAAGATGGTGACCGTCGTGGACGCACTGACAACACTGGTGCTGACCGCGAATGTCACACTGGTCGCTCCCGCCGCCACCGTTACGCTCGCGGGCGTCCTGGCCACTGTCGTGTTGCTGCTCGAAAGCGCGACTTGCATGCCGCCCGCCGGAGCGGGACCACTCAACGTCACTGTACCCGTGGAAGAGTTGCCCCCAACCACGCTCGTGGGATTCAATGAAAGCGAAGCCACCGTAACGGAGGGCGGAGCCGACGGTTGCACGGTAAGCGAAGCGGATTTGCTGACACCGGCGTAGGCCGCGGTGATCGTGGCCGCCGTGGACGCAGTCACCGCGCTGGTGGCCACCGTGAACGTCGCACTGCTGGCTCCCGCCACCACTGTTACGCTCGCAGGCGTCCGGGCCACTGTGGTATTGCTGCTGGACAGTGTCACTTGCGCCCCACCCGTTGGAGCAGGCCCAGTCAACGTCACCGTCCCGGTGGAAGGATTGCCCCCAACCACGCTGGTCGGATTCAATGCCATTGAAGAAAGAGAGACGCTGGTTGTGGCGCTGCTCGGCGCCAGTTCAAAATCCAGAATCGCGGGATTTTGATCGTTCAAGGAAATGCCAACAAATTTCGAGGGGGAGATCATGTAGATCAACCCGTTGCCTCCCGTGCCGGAACTGACCGTCATGGTTCCCCGGCCATTGGTTGGCGAAGGAGAAATGGAATAGGTCGCTTTGAAGGCTTCGCCGGAAACCGGTCCGCTGGATGCTCCCAAATCTTCCGAGCCGCTCATGTTCCC
>DASSGJ010000018.1:0-2341 GCA_035693545.1 Candidatus Acidiferrum sp. | reverse complement strand
CGGCGGCGAACTTTCCGAATTGCAAATTCTTCCCGGTGGCGATGGCGTTGTATACGTTCGAGGCGAAGGCAAAAATTCCGCCGGCGAATATCCGAATCCCACCAGCAATCCTGCCGGCACGGAAGAAGACATCTGGCTCGTCTCCTGGAGCGGCGGAACGCCACGGAAGATCGACGCGGGCGACACGGTGCGAATTTCCGCGCAAAGCCGCATCGCCTATGCGAAGAGCAACCAGGTCTGGCTTGCGGGTCCAGCTGCCGGGGAAAAACCCGTGCAACTTGTGACGCGGGGAAAAAATGAGCCGCTCGGCTGGTCTCCCGACGGGCGCCGCCTGCTTTTCTCTTCCTCGCGCGGCGACCATAGCTTCATCGGCATTTACGATGCGGAAGCAAAAAACGTGAAGTTTGTCGCGCCTTCTGTGGATTCCGATTCCGGAGCGGTGTGGTCTCTCGACGGCAAACACATCGCTTTCGTCCGGCGGCCGGCCGTTCCGCGGGATACTCCAAGCGGATATTTCATCGAGCCCGACCGCCCGAAGCCGTGGGCCATCTGGGTCGCCGATGCCGATGGTTCCAACGCTCGCGAACTCTGGCGCAGCAGCGCCACCGCGGACGGCTCGTACCCCTACATGGCCGCGGACACGGGCGGCGGCGTTCTCAACTGGGGCGCGGGCAACACCTTGGTGATGGCCAGCGAAGAAGACGGCTGGCAGCATCTTTACGCTCTCGGCCTTACGGGCGGAGCGGCAAAACTTCTGACGCCCGGAAACTGCGAAGTCGAGCAGTGGTCGCTCTCCGCCGATGGAACTTCCGTCCTCTACAATTCCAACTGCGGCGACACCGACAGGCGGCATCTCTGGCAAATCCATCTCCCCGACGGCGGATCGCAACAACTCACCAAGGGCGACTCCATCGAGTGGGGCGGAGTTTTCGCCGGCGATAGCAACTCCATCGCCTACCTGCGGTCTGATGCGCGCTACTTCGGCGTGCCCTTTGCGCAAGCTGCGACACTCAGTGCGAAAGCCACGCCTCTTCTTGACGCGGCCGGCTTCAAAGATTTCCCGGCCAATGATCTGGTCATCCCGCAGCCCGTAACCTTCAAAGCCGCCGACGGTCTGGAAATCCATGCGCAACTTTTTCTGCCGCGCAGCTTGCATGCAGGCGATAAGCGCCCCGCACTTCTCTTTCTTCACGGCGGCCCGGTGCGGCAGATGCTGCTCGGCTGGCACTACATGCGCTATTACTTCAACGACTATGCGATGAACCAGTTTTTGGCCAACCGCGGATACGTCGTCCTGGCGATCAACTACCGCAGCGGCATCGGCTATGGCCGCGCTTTTCGCCAGGCGGCCGGCCGCGCAGGCCGTGGCGCTTCCGAATATCAGGATGTCCTTGCCGCTGGAAAATATCTGCAGAGCCGCCCGGACGTTGATCCAAAGCGTATCGGTCTCTGGGGCGGCAGCTACGGCGGCTACCTCACGGCGCTCGGCCTCGGCCACAATTCCGATCTGTTCGCCGCTGGCGTTGACATTCACGGCGTCCACGACTGGCCCACCGACAATTGGGAAGGTAAGAATATTTCTCCGGAGCTGACCAAGCTGGCTCACACTTCCTCGCCGGTCTCCGCCGTGGACACCTGGAAATCTCCCGTGCTCTTCATTCACGGCGATGACGACCGCAACGTTATTTTTTCGCAAACGGTTGACCTGGCGGCGCGCCTTCGCGCCCGAGGCGTGCACATCGAGCAGCTCGTCTTTCCCGATGAAGTCCACGATTTCCTGCTCTATTCCAGTTGGCAGCGGGCGCTGCAGGCTTGCAGCGACTTTTTTGATCGGCAGTTCCTATGGCCGCAAAAGTAATCGGGGCCGCTGGCGGAGGATACAGTTTCACGAGCTGGATTGCGTCCGCGGGATTGTTCCCCGCATTGCTTCTAAGTTGCGCGGCGACTTCGGGCAGCGATACGCGCGCATCGTTCGTGCCGCAGATGAAACCCGGTCAGGCACTTTTCTACGAAGTGCATGGGCGCATCAATCGCTCGGTGAAAACCCAGAGCAACGTCTCCACCCTGTTCGGCCCGCAGCAGCTTCAGGGTGATCTCTCCGGCAGAATTCGCTTGTCGGTGCAAAAAGTGGCTGCCGGAAAACCGCACCCTGTCGTCAGCGTACAAACAGAACTCTTGCCGGGCGCCTCAACGGAACCCGGCTCGCAGGCTCCTCCGGCGCAGAAACTTACGTTCGACATTCTTGGTGATGGCCAGCTCGGCAATATCCAACATCTCGACGATCTCGCACCCGAGCAGCGCCTCGTCTGGCAATTCTGGATCGCCCGGTTCGCTTTCGGCT
>DASSGJ010000017.1:0-23641 GCA_035693545.1 Candidatus Acidiferrum sp. | reverse complement strand
GTCGTCTGCGACGAAATTCGCGGCACGCGCGACCCGCGCTTCGGTGGCGTCCATCCCGAGCCTATCGAGCCGCACATCGAAGCCCTCCGCAAGGCCGTGCGCGCCGGCAAATACGACGCGGGCCTTGCCGCCGACGGCGACGGCGACCGCATTGGTGCGATTGATCGCGACGGCAGTTTCGTCAATCCGCATCAGATTTTTGCCCTGATGGTCTGGCATCTCGCCGGAACGCGGAAGTTGCCGGGCGATATAGCCAAAACGTTCTCCGTTACCAAGCTTATCGACAAATTGGCCGCCAAATTTTCCCGCAAACTTCACGAAGTGCCCATCGGCTTCAAATATATCTGCGAGTTGATGTTGGAGCAGGACATCCTGATCGGCGGCGAGGAAAGCGGCGGCATCGGCAGCAGCCTCTATCTGCCCGAGCGAGACGCCCAGGTTTCCGCGCTCTTCCTGGCGGAGTTGATGGCCTGGCACGGCAAATCGCTCGGTGAACTGCTGGCCGCGCTACATGCCGAATTTGGCGAATTCCATTACGGCCGCATTGACCTGGACGTACGCCGCGGCCAGAAAGAGAAAGCCATCGCCTATTTCACCAGCGAAAAAACAAAACGCGTGGACAATCTGGACGTCACGCGCCGCGAAAACATGGACGGCATCAAGCTCTATCTCGGCGACTCCGGTTGGGTCATGGTGCGTCCCTCCGGCACCGAAAATCTTTTGCGCATCTACTCCGAAACTCCACGGGCGGAAACCACAAAGCGCGTTTTGCAGGCGACGGTCGCAGCGGTCCACGCCCTTTAGGGAGCAACCATGGAAACCGTCAATCTGAAAGACAAATTCAGCAAATTCCAGGACTACTGCCACCCGCGGGTGATCGGCGAAGTGAACGACTGCCACGTGAAAGCCGTCAAGCTGAAGGGCGAGTTCATCTGGCATCACCACGACAACGAAGATGAGATGTTTCTGGTGGTCAAAGGCACGCTGCACATGAAATTCCGCGACCGCGAAGCCGTCGTCCGTGAAGGCGAATTCGTAATCGTTCCCCGCGGCGTCGAGCACTGCCCCGTGGCCGACGAGGAAGTACACATCGTATTGATCGAACCCCGCTCCACTTTGAACACAGGAAATATTCAGAACGAAAGGACCGTCAGCCAGCTCGAGCGAATTTAAATTTAGGCGCTCGACGGCCGGAAAGACAGGACCCAGCCATGCAACATCGCTTCTACACCCTTGATGTCTTCACCACGACGCGTTTCCAGGGCAATCCACTTGCCGTGATCACCGATGGAGACGGCTTTTCCGATGACCAGATGCTGGCCATCGCCCGCGAAATGAATCTCTCCGAAACCGTCTTCGTGCAAAAACCGACCGACGATCGCGCGCTGGCCCGCTTGCGCATCTTCACCACCAAAGAAGAGCTAAAGCTCGCCGGTCACCCGGTAATCGGCACATGGTTTCTCCTCGCTGAACTCGGCGTGGTCCCCGCGCAGGAAGGCGGCGTGCATGTAATGCAGCAGACGGGCGCCGGAGTTTTGCCGGTCGAAATTCGCTTCAAGGATGGCCGCCCGCAGCGAGTCACCATGACGCAAAAGGAAGCCGCGTTCAAGCCATCCAAGATCAATAAGAAAAAGCTGGCGGAATCGCTGGGACTCTCGTTGAAAGATCTTGATCCCAAACTTGACCCGGAATTTGTTTCGACGGGAATCTTCAACCTGATGGTGCCGCTGCGCAGTCGTCGGGCGCTCGAGAAGATTCAGCTCAACATGGTGGAACTCGCTCGCCTGTTCGGCAAACAGGGGGCGCTTGCCTACTGTTTCGCGCTGGGCGGGAATTCCTCGGCCTATGCCCGGGGCATGATGCCGTGGGAATTGTATGAGGATGCGGCTACGGGCTCAGCGGCCGGTTCGCTCGGAGCGTATCTCGTGAAGCACGGAAAATTTGGCGCAGGCCACACCCTGCACATCGCCCAGGGAGTGGAAATGGGCCGTCCCAGCGAGATTGAGGTGGAAGTCTCGCAAAACGGCAAAAAGCTCACCCCGCGCGTAAGCGGCGCCGCCGTAAAAGTCTTCGAAGGAGTCATCCACACTTAGTGAACCCTTACACGACGCGACGCGGGTTCATTCACTTGGTTTTGAGGGTCTTTTGGTAAGCATCGAGGATGCCGTTCACGAACCCCCCGGCATCGTCGGAGGAATATTTCTTGGCGAGGTCCACGGCTTCATTGATGACGACTTTCGCCGGTGTATCCGTCGCGCGCATTTCGTGCATCGCCAGGCGCAGAATCGCCCGATCGATTGCCGCCATGCGGTCCAGCCGCCAGTTCACGGCATGCTTGGTGATCAATTCGTCGAGCGCCTTAGCGTCATGTGCCGCGCCTTCGAACAGCTGATTGGCAAACGTGCGCGTCTGCGCCGCCGCTTTCGCGCTTTTCCAGAAAGTGAGCTCGAGTTTCTCCGGGAATTGCTGGCTCATGTCCCATTGAAACAGCATCTGCATGGCGAATTCCCGTGACTTGGTCCGCAGACTCACGTTATTTGCGCCGCCCTTTACCTGCCGCGGCAGGCTTGCCAGTGGGGGATGATTTTGAAGAGCCGCGCAGCTTTCGCGATAACTGCGCCATCTCAATCGCGCCCAGCCCGGCTTCGAAACCTTTGTTGCCGCCTTTCAATCCCGCCCGGTCAATGGCCTGCTCCAGCGTGTCGCAGGTGAGAACGCAGAACATCACCGGCACGCCCGTATCCATCTGGGCAAGTTGCAACCCGCGTGAAGTTTCCGAGCACACATAATCGTAATGTGCGGTTTCCCCGCGCAGCACGCAACCAATCGCGATCAGCGCGTCATAGCGCCCGGTCGCCACCAGTTTCTTTGCCGCCAGCGGCAACTCAAACGATCCCGGCACATGGATCACGTCAACGTCCTTGCTCGCTGCCCCGCCACGTTCCAACGCGTCCACCGCGCCCTGCAGCAACCTCTCGGTAATAAAACTGTTGAACCGGCTCACAACAATGCCAAAACGCAAGCCTGTGCCGCTCAATCCTCCGTCAATTTTTCCCGGTTGAATCATCGCACCCGTTTCCCCGCTCATCAAAACTTCTGCGATTCCGATCCTTTACCTCATTTACTTCCTTACCTTCCTTTACTTCCCCTTAAACACCGCTGCACGCTTTTCCAAAAACGCCTTTGTTCCTTCCCGCATATCCTCGGTCGCGCAACACAAACCAAAGAGCGTCGCCTCCAGGAACAGTCCCTCTTCCTGCGGCATTTCCACGCCCCGTTCGATCGCTTCCATGCAGTATTTCACGGCCAGCGGCGCTTTCTCGATAATCTTTTTGGCCATGGCTTCCGCGGCTGGCAGCAGTTCCGCCGGCTCGTAAACGTGATTGACCAGGCCGATGCGCTGGGCCTCTTCCGCGGTGATCATCTCTCCGGTCAGGCAAAGCTCATGTGCCACCCCTTTGCCGCACAAGCGCGCCATGCGCTGCGAACCGCCAAAGCCAGGAATAATGCCCAGCTTCACTTCCGGTTGCCCAAGCTTTGCGGTCTTGCTGGCGATGCGAATCGAGCAGGCAAGCGCCAGTTCGCAGCCGCCGCCAAGCGCGAAGCCATTGATCGCACAAATGGACGGCTTCCCCATCGTCTCCAGCAGATGGGATACCCGCTGCCCGAAGATCGAATACTCTTTTCCGTTCACCGGCGTCTGTTGCGCCAGCTCATTGATATCCGCGCCGGCCACGAATGCTTTCTCGCCGGAACCCGTAAGAATCAGCACGCGCACTGCGGCGTCATCCCGCGCGTCAAGCAGCACCTGGTGAAGCTCTTCCATCGTCTTGCGGTTCAGCGCGTTCAGCACTTTCGGCCGATTAAATGTAATGAACGCAATGCCGTCTCTTTTTTCGTACAGCAGATTTTCATAGGCCATAATTTTCCCTTAAAACGCGATTGGCTTCGGATTCGCGGGGTCGGAGTAATCGTAAAACCCGCGGCCTGATTTCTTGCCATGCCATCCTGCCAAAACCATGCGCTTCAGCAGTGGCGGTGCGGCAAACCGCTTCTCCTTGAACTCATCGAACATGATCTGCGAAATGTAATACGTCGTCTCCAAACCCACAAAATCCAGCAACGTGAACGGCCCCATCGGATAACCGCAACCCAGCTTCATCGAATTATCAATGTCCACCACGGAGCCGACGCCTTCTTCGAGCGCTCGAATTGCATCCAGCAGATAAGGCACCAGCAACCGATTCACAATGAATCCGCCACTGTCGCTGGCCCGGACCGGCGTTTTGCCCAGCTTCGCGCCAAACGCCACCATCTCTTCATACACGGCTGGATCCGTCGAAATCGTCTTCACCACTTCCACCAGCTTCATCACCGGCACGGGATTGAAAAAATGCAATCCCACAAATCGCTGCGGCCGCTTCGTGGCTGCGGCGATTTCCGTGATGGTCAGTGAAGAAGTGTTGCTGGCAAAAATTGTCTGCGCCGGGCAAAGCTTGTCCAGCGCGCCAAACAATTCCCGCTTCACCGGCAGTTGCTCGATGATCGCTTCCACAATCAGGTCGCAATCCTTCAAATCCTCCAGCGAAATCGTTCCCTTCAACCGCCCCCGCACCTCATTCTTCGCCGCTTCCGTCAGCGTGCCTTTTTCCACCAGCCGGCCCAGATTTTTCTCAATACTCTTCAAACCCTTGTCTACAAGCTCGGCGCTTACTTCACGCACCACGGTCGTGAATCCCGACTGCGCGCAAACCTGCGCGATCCCCGAGCCCATCAAGCCACACCCCACTACGCCCACTTTTTGAATCGTCATGGATTCCTCGCATCTCGAAGTTCACGCAAAACGGCGGGAAATTGCCACCCGTCAAAGTGTACCAAAGCTGCCCCCGGAACTCACTTTGCACTGGTGGCGGCAACAAATGCTTCTTAGCCTTCTTCTGATAGCAACCAAAGAGATAGGCAGGCTATCCGATCGGCGAGACACGATGACATAGAATCTCCGCAAAAGTGGAGCCTGCAAGCCTCCGCTAACTCCCTTCGATGAAACAGCTTGCCCACATTCAAATCCGTCCATGCACAAAAGTGCGAGGTGCGCATGCGACACAAACCGAAGTGCAAATCGGATAGGATCCCTTCGCAAACAATTGGGCCCAAAAACGCTGAAAGCAGACACCTGATAGAAAATATGCCGCCTATCCAGTTGGAACAAAAGCGAATCGGAGCAGGAGTATTCGGCGCAAGAATTTGCAGCCGGCGTGGCACACCTCGTGCTCCCTGAGGATGAGTGAGCAGTACGAGAAATCGGGAGCAAGTCCGCCGGCAATCATCGAGAACTTTCTTCCCCAGCTCTCACCGCTCTTTCTGATTAGGAGGTTTTATGAAAACTCTGCGCTCTATCCTGTTCGTCCTAGCCGCGATTCTGATTGTCCCGGCCGCCCGGGCCCAGCAAAACGGTGTCAAGGCCAACGTTCCGTTCGACTTTATCGTCGGCGACCGTGCCTACCCCGCTGGTGAATATGTTCTCAAGGCCGCGCTCAACACTGGTGGCACTATCCGCATGGAAAACGTCCAGGAAGTCTCGGCCGTTTTTGTTTCTTCGAACCCGTGTGAAAACCGCAAACCCCCGACGGAATCAAAGCTCGTGTTCCATCGCATCGCCGGTCGTTACTTCCTGTACCAGGTCTGGACTGCCGGCAATCTCACCGGACGTGAGTTCCCCATGAGCCGCGCCGAAGTCGAACTTGCCAGAAACCACGAACAGCCGGAACTTGTAGTCCTTGCTGCCGCTATCTCCCGCTAACGACAATCCCCTCCCACGTTGTCCAGGTCTAAGAGGGAACGCTTTCGCGTTCCCTCTTTTTCTTCCTTGCAGTCACTTGCGCCACAACTAGCTCCCTCGTGCAAAATCAGGACCACAAATGCCATGGGCGGCCAACGGGTGTTAAGCTGCAGGATACATGGCTTTCCTGGGTTTATTCGTTCGCCCTGCCAGTCTCCCGTTGTGGGTACGGCGAACCCTTCTTGCTGTAGCTCTCTTGCCGCTCTGGACACTGTCAACAACCAGAGGCCTGATAGCACAGCAGAGGACATCCGATGGTTCTGCCGTTCATCAAACTGTGCAGGATAAAAACAATATGTGGTGGATGCATGCAGTCATCTACGAAATCTACCCGCGCAGTTTTCAAGATTCAAATGGCGACGGCGTGGGCGATATCAATGGCATTACGCAACGCCTCGACTATCTGAAAGACCTCGGCGTGGACGCCATCTGGATCACTCCGATGTATCCTTCGCCGCAAGTGGATTTCGGCTACGACATCGCCGACTACACTGCCATTGATCCGCAATATGGAACCATGGCCGATTTCGACCGCCTGGTGAAGGAGGCGAAAGCCCGCGATATCCGCGTGATCATGGATTTCGTTCCGAACCACACCTCTGACCTGCACCCGTGGTTCATCGAATCCCGCTCTTCGCGCACCAACCCCAAGCGCGACTGGTATATCTGGCGCGACGGCAAAGGCCCAGGCCAGCCGCCCAACAACTGGCAGTCCTGGTTTGGCCACTCCGCCTGGAAATTAGATCCCAAGACAGGCCAGTATTATTACCATCATTTTTATCCCGAGCAGCCCGACCTGAACTGGCGCAATCCCGAAGTCCGCAAGGCAATGTACGACGTGCTGCGCTTCTGGCTGGATCGCGGCGTGGCCGGTTTTCGCCTTGACGCGGTTTCGCGGCTGTTCGAAGACCCGACTCTGGACGACGATCCCCTTCTGCCGGGGATAAATGCCTACGGTGATCCAAATATCCAGCACTTGCACACGGACAATCTGCCGGAAGTGCACGAAGTGCTCCGGGAAATACGACAGGTGGTGGATCAATATCCGGGAAATCCCGTGCTGATAAGCGAAGCCGACGAACCCAACATCTCGGAACTCACCAAGCTATACGGCAGCAAGCTTGATGAAATCCAGCTACCGATGGATTTTCAGGTCGCCGACGTCAACCAGCTCTCCGCCGCGCGCTTCGCCGAACTGATCGAACAGGTTGAAAACAATCCGGCCAGCGGCCAGCCTTATTTTTTCTTCAACAACCACGATCAGGATCGCACCTGGGATCGCTACGGCGACGGCATGCACGACGAAGCCATCGCCCGTCTGTTGGCGACATTGCTGCTGACCGCTCGCGCCACGCCGCAGTTGTACTACGGCGAAGAAATCGGAATGGTCACCACGCCGCCGGCCCGCAAAGAAGATGTCCGTGACCCCATCGGCAAGCTAGGCTGGCCAAAAGAAAAGGGGCGCGACGGCGAGCGCACCCCTATGCAGTGGGACGCGTCAAACCATGCTGGATTCACCACGTCCACAACACCGTGGCTTCCCATTCCCCCAAGCTACAAGCAGCGCAACGTTGCGGTCGAAGAAAAAGATCCCGACTCTCTGCTCAACTTTTACAAACAACTCATTCGCTTGCGCCGCAATCTGCCCGCTTTGCGCGATGGCGTTCAAATCAGCGTGAACTGCCACGACGCTGATGTACTTTCCTTCGTGCGAAAAAATCCGGGCGAAGGAGAGTCCGTGCTGGTCTTGCTAAATATGAGCAACAAATCCAAAAATGTCGCCTTCAACCCGACACCACTGGGAATCACCGGTAAACCGGCCAAGCCCTTGCTCGCTTATCCCAGAATCAACGCGGCAGAAGTCCCGCTCGATGTAGTGTCACTACCACCCTTCGGCACACTTGTCGCCACCGTCAGATGAGATAGAGAACTCCTGGATGGGGCGCGCGGCATGCGGCCAAATAAGAGTGCAGACCGCTGCTCAATTGCCGAGGGACTCGACGATGATGGCGATACCCTGGCCACCGCCGATGCAGGCTGTGGCTAGGCCGTAGCGCAGCCCTTTGCGGCGCAATTCATTCAGCACCGTGATGACGAGGCGCGTGCCGGAAGCGCCGAGCGGATGACCGAGGGCGATGGCGCCGCCGTTCACGTTGGTTTTATCGCGGTCCAAGCCGAGCTCTTTTTCCACGGCCAGATATTGCGCGGCGAAGGCTTCATTCACTTCCACACGATCGATCTGTTCGAGTTTCATTCCCGCAAGCTGCAGCGCCTTGCGCGCCGAAGGCACCGGCCCGATGCCCATGATGCTGGGATCCACGCCAGCTACGGCCCACGAAATAATTCGCCCCAGCGGCTTCAGCCCGCGCTCTTTCGCAAGTTTTTCGCGCGTCAGCACAACAGCCGCCGCGCCATCCACGATTCCGCTGGCGTTTCCCGCCGTCACCATGCCGTCCTTTTTGAACGACGGCGGCAGCTTCTCCAGAATTTCCATCGTGGTGTCCGGCCGCCGGTGATCATCTTCCTTCACTACAATCGTCTTCTTCCCCTGCTTCACTTCCACGGGCACGATTTCTTCGGTCAGGTAGCACGACTTGAACGCCGCATCCGCCAACTGCTGGCTGCGCAGCGCATAGGCGTCTGCATCCTTGCGCGTAATTCCTTTCTGTTCCGCCAGTTTTTCTGCCGTCATCGCCATCGGCAATCCGCAATACGTGTCCGTCAATCCGACAAAAAGGGAATCCTCCAGCGCGCCGCCTCCCAGCTTCAGTCCGGTGCGCGCGCCGCGAATCACAAACGGCGCCTGGGTCATATTTTCAATGCCGCCGGCCAGCACCATGTTCGCTTCATCCAGCAGCAAACGCTGCGCGCCCTGAACGATGGCCTCAATCCCGGAACCGCACAAGCGATTCACTGTTACCGCCGGCGCTTCCACCTTCAGTCCCGCCTTCAGGCCTACGTGCCGCGCCCCATAAATCGCGTCCGCGCTCGTCTGCATCACGTTGCCGAAAATCGCGTGATCGAATTCCGCCGGGTCCACACCTGATTTCTGAATCGCCGCTTTGCTCGCGTGCGCGCCGAGGTCAATCGCCGAAACCTCCGAAAACGCGCCCGTATAACGCGCCATGGGCGTGCGCGCACCCGCAACAATCACCACATCCGTTGGAAACATGATTTTCCTCTCGATCTAAAGTTTGGGAATTTCGGAGAGCACGATGACGTCCCCGCCGCGCTTGCGGGCTTCCTCCACGCTGAACTCCGCGCGATTGATCAGATCGGTGACGATATCCTCGCTGTCAAATTCTTGCCGCGCCGCCGCTTCCACAACTCCGGCGCTCAACGTAATCTGCGTCGAATCCCACGGAGGCCGCACGCCGGCAGCCGCGCGCTTTAATTTATCCATCAGGTTCTGCGCCCCGGAAAGATTCGTGTCCGGCAAAATGAACGCCAATGCCCACGACGTATATTTTACCGCCATATCGTTCTGCCGCACGATGGGCTGCAGCGAACGCGAAAGCTGCTCCAGAAATTTCTCCAGCGGCACTTCGCCCTGCTGCCGCAGCATGTCCGCGCCGCGGTCAATCTGCAGCACCGCGAGTGAAAGCGGCGTGCCCTGCGTGCGCGCGCGGTCGGCTTCGTTGAGCAGGCAGCCCACATATGAACTTCTGCTCAACAGTCCAGTCTTCTCGTCCGAAACCCCCATGCGCCGAACCAGGCTGCGCAACCGCGTGTGGCTGACGCTCATCAACATCTGGTCTCCGATGGCTTGCAGAAAATAAGTTTCGTTGGGCTTCCAATGGTGCGCCTTGTCGTGAGCGACAATCAGCATTCCGGCCGGCGCCTGGGTTTCCTTATCTGTGATCATTACGCCGAGCGCTGTCGCCAATCCCAGTTCCTTCAAAATGGATTCGTCCGAAGAATCCACAATCATCCCGCCAAGCTCGTCGGGGACCGCTTTTTCGATTTGCGCCAGCAGGAACACCACTTGCGCCCCTGGCGCCGGCCGCAGCCCGGAGGTGCAATGCTCCGCCGACATTTCCGGCGGACGCCCCGGCGCGCCGATTACCGCAAATGTCCGCGCGGCCTTCATGTAAGCGCCGACTTCGTTCACCGTGGTGTTCAGCATGGCGCGCGGAGTCTGCTGCCGGAAAATTTTCTGGTTAATCTCCGAAATTTTGGTCAGGTCGCGCAGTGTCTCCACGCTGTAACTGCCGGTTCGCCCGGTGGGAGGCGTTGGCTTCTCCTCGATTACCGGGCCTCCCCCCGCGGGTTTCGGGGGCGGTTGCGGTTTAACCGCGGTCTTCGGCCACCAATTCGCCACTTGGTATAGATTTTGCAACCTCGGGTTGCGTGTCTCTTCGCCGGGAAACATCGAAGCGATCTTCTGCAAGCGTTCAATCGCCTTCGATTGCAGCGAGTACTGGAGGAAAATTTCCGTTTGCACGATCAGATCGTCCAGCGCCTGCATCTTGCGCCCTTCGTCCGTAGCCGGTGGTGGTCCTTCCATTTGCGGGCTGGCATGCTCTTTGGGCGCCGTTGTGCTCCTGGACTGCACGCTGGCGGTGCGCGCCATGCGCCCTGCAACGCGCCGCAGAAACGCCTCGTCCGCGTGCCCCTTCAGCCGCTCCAGGCGCTCCTGGCAGCGGTAATCGTACGAATCAATATCCACCAGGCGATCCAGCGTTTCGCAGGCCTTGGGAAAAATCCCCGAATTGAAATTGGCGTCAAACAACCGGATCAACACTTCAAAGTATTGCGATTCCCGGTTCAGCTCGTTGTAAAGCGCCGCCCAGAATTCCAGGATCGGAGTGGATTCCGGGTGCTTCGCGCCAAGCGCCTCCAGTTGCGTGGTGAAGGCCACGGACTTCTTGTCGGCAAACAGCCGGCGCTTCAAAATCTGCAGAATCTCCACCGATTTGGCGTCCTGATCCGCGTTGGCATAGGCATCCGCCAGATCGAACAGCCGCACCACACCCTCATTTTTTTCCTTGAGCAACTTCTCCAGGATTGCCCGGGAACGATCCAGTTGCCCCGACTGCAGCAACGCATCCGCGAAGGTGTCGAGGAAAGAGACGTCGTTCTCGGCGGCGGCAAACGGTTCCAGTAACCTGGCAGCCTCCGCGCTTTCGCCGTTCCGCAGCTTGGCCTCTGCATAAAGCAGCGCCACACTTCGCTCTTGCGGCGCCAGCGAATACGCCCTCGCCAGCAGTTTCAACGCTTCCGCGGGAGAGCCGGAGGCGGTTGAAAGCTGCGCAGAGCGCAGAAACGCCCGCGCGGCCAGCGCGTTCTTCCCCAATTGTGCGGCGATCTCCGCCACCTTCATCTGCCGCGAAAGCTTATCGGGGTCCAGTTGCGCGGTTCGTTCCCAACAGAAAAGAGCGTCTTCCCCGCGCCCTGCTTCGGAAAACATCTCCGCGGCCTTGGTGTATTGCTCGATGGCTTCTTCACCGCGATTCTGTTTCTGCAGCAGGAAAGCGTAGCGGGCAATGCGCTCGGGAGATTGAATCGCCAGGGTATTCCGCAGGAACCGGTTGTAAATCGCCAGCGCCTTGGTTTCGTCTTTGGGATCGATCAGCAGGTCAAACAGGTGGCCGTAATAGACCGCAGCGCGGTCCGGCTGATCCAGTCGGGTATACAAATCCCCAAGGGCTTGCGAAGCCTCCATGTGTTGCGGAGAGCCATCCAGCACGGCGAGATACGCCTCGATCGCGTCCTCGACGCGGTTCTTCTCGAGAAATTTCTTCGCCCGCTCCAGTTGTTTGCTGACGTCTGCAGCCATCAGGGATTTGCCTTAGGTTTCTTGCCGGGTTTCCTGCCGACTTCGTGCCGTTTCGTGCAAGGTAGCGATCACCGCCACAGAGGGCGCTCTGAACGCCATTTCCACTATATACCCGTGATGAGATGCCGCCAAAAGCAGAGTGGCTAGGCGTTGGGCAATCCGGCAAGAGCCCGCAGGAGGGAAAGCCCAGGCGATGGAAAATGTCACACCCCCGCGTCTTTCGCAACGACGATTCTGAAGTCGGCCCGGCAAAAAGAAATGGCCGGAGCGCTCGGCCCCGGCCACTTCAAATTGTCAGAGGTTTCCCGGTTCTTACTGCGGAGTGTTGCTCGCGGACGTCTGCTTCGCGCCATCCGAAGCGCTCGTCTGTCCTTCGGTCTTCGGCTGCGCCGGGGTTTTGCCGTTCTTGTAGTCTTCCAGCGCTTTTTCGAGCGCCTTGATTTCGGAGTTGGTCAAGTTGATATCCGAAATCAGCAGATTAGCTTTCTCCATCAAGGTTGCACGCACCGTCGGATCGGTTTCAGTCTGGAGACGTTCTTGTGCGTTGGAGAGCAGGTTATGGAAGTTGCCCGCCATTCCTTTGCGCTGGTCTATCGCTTGTTGCGTTTCCTCGGCTGTCTTCGGGATGCGCAAGACGACCGGCGGAGCGCCCAAACCTTTGGGGCCGGCCGGTTTCGCGGCTACAGCTGTGTCGCCGCTGGTTCCGGACTGCGAGTTTGCCTGTGCCGCCGCTTTACTGTCCTGGTAATTGTCCGCCGGTGTCCGGACTTGTCCGATGGTGTCTTCGGTCCAGACCTTCTTGGCTTTTGGCTTTGGTGCAGGCGCGGCCTCATCCTTGGTCCGGAGAGAAGCCGGCTGCAGGCTGGCCTGATCCTGCGCAAACGCCGGCCCTGCCAGCGTTGCGCAGAACAACAGGCACGATGCGAAACAAACTTTCTGCTGCCAAGTCCTCACAAACCCTCCTCAGCCTATTGAGAGATTTCCCGGAAGCCGAGCACTTTGTACGTCAGCCCGGAAGTGGCGTTGTTGATCCAGCAGCTGTCGTAGTACACGCCGTTGCCGCCGCCGCCAGCCCAATTCAGAATCGGCGCGTTCAAGCTGGGCAGCGGATTGCCGTTTGCATCAAGCGTCTTGGCGACAAGCACCGCGCCGTCAAATTCCTCGTTTCCGCCGCCGTTTTCAACCATGTTTCCCTGCCCAATGACCAGCACGATGCCGCGCCAGCCGGTGTTGCCGGAGAACGTCAGCGTACCGGTCACCACCAGGATGCCGTAGCCTACGTTGCTGCCGGTCAACGTCAAGTCGCCATTCACCACGGTAATTTGCGGGCTTGATGCCGAGCCCAACGGGAAACTGTTGTTGCCTGCGGGGCCTTGCACCACGTTATTGGCAACCTGGGTGATGTTTGCAACCAGTTGGTTCAGATTGGTCACGGTGTTCTCCGTGGTTGGCAGCAAGCTACTTATGTTGCCGATACTGGGCGTAGTCACTCCGGCACCCAGGTAATGATCCAATCGGTCGGCGGGAATGCCCGATGCCGTAGTTGCAATGTCCGCCGGGGATACCACGCCCACGGCCGGCCTTGCCGGCTGTGCTGGTATTGTGCATCCCGGCATGGGGTTCGCACCGGAACGGTCGTTGCCGTTCATGTCGAACGGGTTCGAGTTCGGCGCATTGTAAGTCGGCGCCAGGCCATCGAAGGTCAATGCCGACGGAAACTGAAGATTCAAGTTGGTCGGCGCAACAATGTATTGTTCCAGCCGCTGGCTGCCGGTCGGAGTTACGGAAAGTGCCGTAAGTTCGAACACCTGGTATGCCGTGACGAGCGGCGGAATCTGGTTGGCCAGCACCTGCTGGGTGCCGTCGAAGAAGAGTGGATTGGCGTTGTCGAAAGTGCCGTCGCCGTTCACGTCAATGCCTGCGGATTGTTCCGTGCGCGGCGTAATGCGCACCCACTTGTAGAGCGGACCCGGGGCGACAACCCCTGTCTGTGCCCAAACGGAAAGGGTGGTTGGAGTCGTGGTTGGTGGATTGCTACCCCACTCGCTGCTGTACTGTCTATCGGCGTATTGATTGCCCGAAGACATATCCGTCGGATTGACAGTTTCACCGGTGGCGGGATTCAGAATGTAGCGGACCGCGCCAACAGGCATCGTGGCGCCGGACGCGACCACAAATCCGCCCAACGCATTCGGATTCGCCGACCACAGCCGGCCGCGAGCTTCCTCAAGGCCTGCGCGAGCGTCATAAAAAGCCTGCACCGAAGATTTGTAGTTGGAGTTGAGAGAAGTTTCCGTGCCGGCCATTACCATGAGCGCAAGAGCAACAACGCTGATCAGCAGAAGCGCGAAAATGGCAATGAACAGCGCCACGCCTCGTTCTGACTTCCTGCTGGTTTTCGGTAAACGGTTCTGCATATTCATGTTCTCCCTGTTTCTGGTCCCCTTCGCCTGTTGCTACCAAATTCAGCCCTAGTGGTTCGGCCCTACTGTTCGGCCCTATTGGTTAGGATTGATGCGCAGCGCCTGGCCCGTTAGGACCACCACGCGATACTTTCCGGTGTTCGGATCGGGCTGCGCCGACTGAACAATAAGGGTCACGTTGACTTCCCGGATGTTGGGCGGTTGAAGAGCCGCACCGGCGTCATAGGTATACGTGAATATTGGTACCGCCGCGTTTCCCGGAAACAAGTCCGGATTGCCCGCCTTGAGAGTCGCCATCTGCGCGGCCGACGCGTTGTTCATCACGTTGTCCAGGTATGGAATCAGCTTGTCTGCTGTCGCCGCCACCGGGTTGTTTCCATTTTTGTTGGCTACGGCTCGCATCAGCGTTGTTCCCTGCAGGGAGTAGCGGATCCACTGCACGCCATTCCCGGTTCCCAGGTCCGCTTCAGTAATCAGATCGAAGTTTGAAGGCGTAGTAACACATGTCGCACCAACCGTGCACGGTGCGGCGGGATACCCCGTCACCCAGGCAAACGGCGTTGCCACTTTCGTCGGATTTGCCGCCGCCGTTGCGGTCGTGAACGAGTTCGTCGGCGGATAGCCGGCTGTATGAACGTCCCGGGCGATCTGATCCATCGCGACGTTCGCTTGTTGAAAGGAGTTCAGATAATCCTTCTCCGATTTGTAGCGGGTTAGCGATACACCCAGCAACGCGAACGTGATGCCGGCGACCGTGGTGAATAAAAGGGTGGCGATCATCAATTCGATCAGTGAAAAGCCGCCCTCAGAAGCGCGCCTGGAGTTTTGTGAGTTCTTCATTTTTGCACCAATGTGTCAACCACCGCGGGATTCAGATTTCTCTGGCCAACGCCACCACCGGCGCGGCGGCAGCCAACGATAAACCGCTTGCTCACCACCTGACCGGCGCTCACCGTGCTGATCACGGCCCACCGCATCCGGTATTTGGAGCCCGCAGTGTCATTCAGGTCGTTGGGATCCGTAAAAACATAGTTGTAGCCGGTCACTGGTGTCGCAGTGAAATCAATAGTCGGGGTTCCGCCCAGCATGATCACAGGGCCGCCAACCACGGTGTTCGACACCGTCTGGCTTCCAAGGTTGATGACATTGCCGTCCACATCGGTGAATGTGGCCGAGGTCAACGGCTGGTTGATCATCTGATCCATTTCGCGCTGCGCGAAGACCATCGCCGTCGTGTCCACCCGGTTGTTAAGATTGGATTGCTGGCTCGCCGGCACAAGCTGCACCACTCCGACGACTCCAACCATCAGAATCAGCGTGGCAATCGCAAGTTCCAGCAGCGTGAACCCGCGTTGCTTCCGCTTATTCTGTGTTTTCAATGAGAGCATCAAGTTTTCTCGTTTCACTGTTTCTCCCTCACAAATCACATCGCGCTCCATCCGCCGCTCCCGGTGGCCGACCACACTTTTGCCTGGCCCATGGGCGTTACCGTAATGGCGCGATATCCAGCATTGGTACCGATCATACCCAGCGAGATGTACCACACCGACTGCACTCCCCCACCGCAGGTCGTATAATCAACAACTCCCCTGGAATTGAAAGCGATACAACCGCTTCCGAGCGCATTGGTGTTTGGCAAACCCGTTGTGGATGCAGCCGGCGCACCCGTGGGAGTCACTTGCACGTAGTTGGGCACGAGGAAGACAGGGTCGGTGCTGACATATGCGCCGTTCGCGAGATCCACATAGAACGCCGGCTGGCCGCTGACCACCGTCTGCCTGACGCTAATGGAGGTATTGAGGCGAACCGCGTTAAATCGGGCTACTTCAATAATGTTTTGCAGGGAAGTCGCCGTGGCGTTCAGCCTGTAGATGTTCATCGAGCGCATGATATTGGGCACGCTGATGGCGGACAGCAGCAGGATAATGCCAACGACAACCACGAGTTCTATCATCGAAAACCCGCGTTGGGTGGAAGGCCGAGCTTTGCGTTTGTTTTTCATAGTCATCAATGACCACTCGCTGCTTCGGGCTGGCGCTCTCATTTGCCCTTCAAAATAGGCGAATTCATACGGGCGGCGCGTCTCCGTAGCTCGATGACTATTTCACAAGTTTGTTGTGTTGGTTCCTATAGGACGAAAGTCCCGTTTTGCCTGAACTGCAAAGACCTGTCCTTGCTTCCAGATGCGAGGCGCGAAGCTGCCCGTTTGGCCAGTGCCGCCGAAGGCAGCCTTCGCGAATCGCCAGCACTGTGGCTCTGAATCGCTGCCCGCCACCAGGCGCATACCTTGGGCTGACGCTTCCCCATGTTTGTGGCAAACTAGATGTTTACGCGGCACGCTTTCAAGCAGGGTGAGCGGCACTCATCTGGCAGCAAGGCCCGCCGTCGAGCACTCAGGTACACCCTCAGGGAAAATCCTGGCGGTAACGGACACGAATGGACCCAAAGTTCATACGCAATTTCTGTATCATCGCGCACATTGACCACGGCAAGTCTACCCTTGCCGACCGGCTGCTCGAAATGACCGGAGCCCTTTCCGAGCGCGAGATGCATGAGCAGGTTCTGGACTCCATGGACCTGGAGCGCGAGCGGGGCATCACTATTAAGGCGAAAAGCATTCGTCTGCACTACAAGGCCAAGGACGGCAACACCTATCGCCTGAACCTGATTGACACCCCCGGCCACGTGGATTTTTCCTACGAAGTTTCTCGCGCGCTTTCGGCCTGCGAAGGAGCCCTGCTGGTTGTGGACGCCAGCCAGGGGGTCGAAGCGCAAACGGTCGCCAACACCTTCCTGGCTGCCTCCCACAACCTCACCATTCTTCCGGTCATTAACAAGATTGACCTCCCCGCCGCCCAACCCGATTTCGTGAAAGAACAGATCGAAAACGTGCTGGCCATTCCCGCCGCCGATGCGCTGATGATCAGCGCAAAAAGCGGCATCGGCGTGGAAGACGTGCTCGAAGCCATCGTTCAGCGGATTCCCCCGCCGAAGGGTAGTGTCGATAACCCGTTTCAAGCTCTGGTGTTCGATTCCTGGTTCGACATCTACCGCGGTGCCGTGGTGCTGGTACGCGTAATGGAAGGCCGCATCACCAAGCACATGAAGATCCGCCTGGTGGCCACCAACGAGGTCTACGAGGTCGAGCAGCTCGGCACGCTGACGCCGAAGCCGGTTGCGCTCGAGGAGCTCGAAGCCGGCGACGTCGGATTTATCGTCGCGAATATCAAGCGCGTGGCGGACGCCCGAATGGGCGACACCGTTACCGAAGCGGCGCGTCCCGCTCCGGCTCTACCCGGTTTCGAGGCCATCAAGCCGATGGTCTTCGCCGGAATTTTTCCGGTGCTTGCCGACGAGTATGAGCCGCTGCGCGACGCCCTCGGCAAATTACAGTTAAACGACGCGGCGTTTTTCTACGAGCCGGAAAATTCCGTGGCCCTGGGCTTTGGCTTTCGCTGCGGCTTTCTTGGCCTGCTGCACCTTGAAATCGTTCAAGAGCGCCTGGAACGCGAGTTCGGCCTGAATCTGATCACCACTGCCCCCAGCGTGCGCTACCGCATCACCCGCGTCACCGGCGAAGTCATTGAGGTTGACAGCCCCGCGAAATTTCCGAATCCCAGCGACATCGATAAGATCGAGGAGCCGATCATCAAGGCGATGATCATCACCAACGACGAATCCGTGGGCGGTATTCTGCAGCTTTGCCAGGACAAACGCGGCATCCAGAAAAATTTCGAATACCTCTCGCCCACCCGCGTCATGCTCACCTACGAACTGCCGCTCAACGAAATCGTGCTTGATTTCTATGACCGCCTGAAGAGCGTCTCTCGCGGTTATGCTTCACTGGATTACCACCTCGATGGCTACAAGGAATCCGAGTTGGTGAAGCTGGACATTCTGGTCGGTGGCGAGCCCGTGGATGCCCTCGCGCTGATCATCCATCGTGAATTTTCGGTCGAGCGCGGCCGCGACCTCGTCACCCGGCTGCGCAAGCTGATTCCGCGCCAGATGTTCGAGGTGCCCATCCAGGCCGCCATTGGCAGCCGCATTATTGCGCGGGAAACCGTCGCGGCCATCCGCAAGAACGTTCTCGCCAAATGCTACGGCGGCGACATCACCCGCAAACGCAAGCTCCTCGAAAAACAGAAAGAAGGCAAAAAGCGCATGAAGCGCGTCGGCCAGGTAGACATTCCCCAGGAAGCCTTCCTCGCCGTCCTCAAAGTCGACGGCGGCGAAGAAGAGTAAAGCAGTCCCCACTATTCCTTTTTTCTAATTTCAGAAATCAGCCGGCCGCGGTGGAGTTGTAGGGTGACGGCATCGCCGATCTGCGTTTGCGCGGCATCGCGGAGGACATTTCCGGCCGAATCGGTGGCAATGGCGTAGCCGCGCTCGAGCACTTTCAACGGGCTGCGTTCCTGCAGTTGTAGCGTCAGCCGCTCCCAACGCTCGCGTTTCAGTCGCAGCAGGCGTTCTTCCCGCAAACCCAGTTCCTGCGCAAGCCGTTGCAATCGCAGACGCAGCACCCCAATCTTTGCGCGGAAATCAAATGACGCCACCCGGAGTCGCGCATTGTTCAGACGCTTGCGCGAATTCTCCAGCCGTGCGCGCAATCCCAAAGCCAGACGTGCGGTAAATTCGTCCGCCCTTTGCCGCTGTTGCCGCAGCAGATCCTGCGGCCGTCGAAAGCCGTTCCGAGCCGCCAGCGCGTGCACGCGCCGTGAAAGCTCCAGCAAGCGGTAACGCAGCGAGCCTTCGAGTCGCGCGCGCATATCCATCACGTGCTTGTCGAACTCGCGCCGCGTCTGCACCACCAGTTCCGCGGCCGCAGAAGGCGTCGAGGCGCGCATGTCCGCGACAAAATCGGCGATCGTGAAATCGGTCTCGTGGCCCACGCCCGAAATCACCGGTATGGAAGAACCAGCAACCGCCCGCGCCACACTTTCTTCGTTGAACGACCACAAATCCTCCAGCGACCCGCCGCCGCGCACCAGCAGGATCACGTCCACAGGCAATTTCTTGTTGAAGTAGCCGAGTGCCGTCACGATTTCCGCAGCCGAGCCTTCTCCCTGCACGCGCACGGGATACAGTGTCAGGTGCACGTTGTGGAAGCGCCGCTTCAAAATCCGCACAACGTCGCGCACTGCCGCCCCCGTCGGCGACGTGATCAGTCCAATGCGGCTCGGCAACAGCGGCAGGGGCTTTTTGCGCCTGGCATCGAAAAGACCTTCGGCTTCCAGCCGCTTCTTCAATTGCTCAAACGCCAGTTGCAGCGCGCCGCGCCCCGCCGGTTCAATCGACTCCACATAGATCTGATACTCGCCGCGCGCTTCATAAACGCTGACCGAACCGCGCACGGTCACCTTGATCCCATCCTCCGGCAAAAACTTCATCCCGCGCTGCTGCTGTTTGAAAAGCACGCAACGCACCTGCGCCCGCTCATCCTTCAGAGTGAAGTAATAATGTCCGGAGGACGCCGCGCGGCAGTTCGAAATCTCTCCCTGCACGGTCACATCCGTGAAATTTTTCGCCAGCAATTCGCGGATGCGCGCGGTAAGGTCGCTAACGGTGTAAATCCGCCGCTCCGGCTGCAAATTAAACGTCAGTTGTGTTTTGGATGAATCCACAACCCTACTCTAGCAGGACGCAGAGTTTGCGCAACAATCACCGCCGGAGGCGGGAAAGGAGCCACAGCAGCAAGCTGAGCCCCACACTGACCAGGATGCTGGTCATCAGCGGAAAGTAAAATGTGGTGTGCTCGCCTTTGTGCACGATGTCGCCTGGCAAGCGGCCCAGCCGGAACGGAAGTTTTCCACCGAAATAGAAAAATCTGCCGATGAGGGCGAGAAGCCCAGCCAAAAAAAGAAGTGTCTTGCCGAGTTCCCGCAGTGGTTCCATCTCCGCGAAGTTTAGCGCATCAGAGATGAGATGCGATATTCAAGCGAACGACCGAAAGCCGCCAGAGCGCCCGGAGATCAAACGGCGGCGATGCGCTGGATCAAATCCTTTTGCTCGGCAATGGATTCCGCACCAATAGTAAATGAGTCGAGAAGACCTAGTCCCAGCGCATATCGCAGAGCTTCATCCTGACGTTGCCGCAGCGCGCCCTGACCCAGAATCTTCATCCCGACGATCCCTTTCCCCGCCGCACGCATTTCCCGAATCGCGCCGACCACCGTTTCCGGGCTCGCGTCCATTTCCGCACCGATGGGGTTGATGCGCACCAGATCCACTTCCACGAAAGGAGACTTCGCCGCCGCCCTCAACGCTTCGATGCTGTGGCACGAGCAACCATGGGCGCGAATCACGCCTTTCTGTTTCGCTTCTTCCAACACGTCCATCGCTCCGCGATACCTCGTGGACCAGTCCCCGTCGGTGACGCAGTGCATCAGCATGATGTCAATATGTTCGATATTCAGTTCGCGACGAAAGCGTTCCAGGTCGGCGCGCATCCCGCCTGCGTCTCGTGCCCAGGATTTGGTCAACACCGTTACCTTGCTCCGGTCCACGTGCTTCAGTGCCTCGGCGACGTGTGGGTGGCTGCCGTAGGAATCTGCCGCATCAAAAAAGCGCAGCCCGTTGTCATAGCCGTTCAACAGCAAGCGCGAGAGCCCATCAATGCCGAGCGCGGTCTGATGTGAATGATGACCGGAGCCGACAGTGCCTGTTCCCATCGCCAGCCGCGAAGTTCTAATTCCTGTTTGCCCAAGCGTGACGATATCGGTGGCGGAAAACTTTTGCGCGACCGGGGGAAGCAGTGCCAGCCGCTCGGCCAGGGTTTTTGGCGCCACCCATGCTGCGGTAGACACCATTGCCGCATCTCTCAGAAAATCTCGGCGGGAACAGAATCTCGCAGCCATAGGCGCCCCCGGCAGGAGCAAAGATGATGGTCCTATTATCTATAGACGCGGAGAAAAGGAATAGGAAAGAGCGCAAAATAAAATTGCCCCGGAAGCCGGCGCCGACCTCCGGGGTTGAATCAGAGATATGTCTTAGATCAGCTCAAGGCCCGAGAAGAAATAACCGATCTCGAATGCCGCCGTGTCCGGCGCGTCCGATCCGTGGGTGCAGTTGTTGCCGATGCTGGTCCCGAGGTCATGGCGAATCGTACCCGGCGCCGCTTTTTTCGGATCCGTCGCGCCCATGGTGTCGCGCCACTTCGCGATCGCCCCGTCGGCTTCCAGCACCATCGCAAAAATCTTGCCGGAGCTCATGAAGTCGGTCAGCTCCCCAAAAAACGGCCGCGCTTTGTGGACAGCGTAAAATCCCCCAGCTTCTTCTTTCGTCAGCCGCATGGACTTGATGGCCACAACCTGGAATCCCGCCTTGTGAATGCGCGAGAGAATTTCGCCCTGCTGGCCGCGACCGACCGCGTCCGGCTTGATAATTGCAAACGTACGTTCAATTGCCACAGATTTCTCCTAAACAATGAATTAACAAAATGTAGCGCTGGCTTTTATGCGAGCGTTTCCGATGGAAAACCTATTTCAGCGCAGCTGCAACGGTGGAACCCAAGTCCGCAGGGGTTTCGACCGTCTGAATTCCCGCCGCATTCATCGCCGCGTACTTGTCCTTCGCGGTTCCCTGCCCGCCGCTGATGATTGCCCCGGCGTGGCCCATCCGGCGTCCCGGAGGCGCGGTTTGCCCTGCAATGAATCCCACCACCGGTTTCTTCACGTGGACTTTGATCCAGGCCGCCGCACGTTCTTCGGCGTTTCCGCCAATTTCGCCGATCAGAATGATGGCGTGCGTGTCCGGGTCATCGTTGAACATCTTGATGCTGTCCAAAAATGACGTCCCGATAATCGGGTCGCCGCCAATGCCAATGCAGGTGGATTGTCCGATGCCCAGCTGCGTCAACTGGTGCACCGCCTCATAGGTCAAAGTACCGCTGCGGCTCACCACACCAACGTGCCCCTGCTTGTGAATGCGCCCGGGCATGATCCCAATCTTGCATTTTCCCGGCGAAATGATCCCTGGGCAGTTCGGCCCAATCAGCCGCGTCTTCGACCGGCTGAGTACTTCCGCCACCCTTACCATATCGAGAGCCGGAATGCCTTCTGTAATGCACACCACCAGCGGCAACTGCGAGTCGGCGGCCTCAAGGATCGCGTCGGCCGAATACGGCGGCGGCACAAATATCACCGAGGCGTCCGCGCCAGTAGCCTTCACCGCTTCCGCAACGGTGTTGAACACGGGCCGCTCCAGGTGTTTCGTCCCGCCTTTGCCCGGTGTCACCCCACCCACAACATTGGTGCCGTACTCAATCATCTGCTGCGCGTGAAATGTTCCCTCGCGCCCGGTGAACCCTTGCACAAGCACTCGCGTTTTTTCATTCACCAGGACGCTCATCGCGCACCTCCCGCCAGCGCTACGACCTTTTGCGCTCCGTCCTTCATTCCATCCGCAATCGTAAAATTCAGCCCGCTGTCTCGCAGGATCTGCTGCCCTCGCTCTACGTTGGTTCCTTCCATCCGCACCACTACGGGAATGCTGACGTGCAAATCTTTCGCCGCCGCCACTACGCCGGTGGCCAGCACATCGCAGCGCAAAATTCCGCCAAAAATATTGATAAAAACAGCGCGCACTTCCGGATCGCTCAGCAGAATCCGGAACGCGTTCTTCACCTGCTCCGCCGAAGCTCCGCCCCCTACGTCCAGAAAGTTGGCCGGCGACCCACCCGCGTACTTGATGATGTCCATTGTCGCCATGGCCAGCCCAGCGCCATTCACCATGCAGGCCACGCTGCCCTCCAGCTTGATGTAGTTCAACCCGTACTTCGAAGCTTCCACTTCCAGCGGATCCTCTTCGTCCAGGTCGCGCAACTCGCGCAAATCCTTGTGGCGGAACAATCCGTTGTCGTCAAACGTCATCTTCGCGTCCAGCGCCATCAGTTTGCCGTCGCCCGTCACCACGCACGGATTAATTTCCAGCATCGATGCGTCGGTATCAATGAACGCGCGATAAAGCGCCTGCAAAAAAGGAGTTGCCACACCGGCCAGTTCTCCCGACAGCCCCAGCCCAAAGGCTATCTTCCGTGCTTGATAAGGTTGCAGCCCCACCGCCGGGTGAATGTGCTCACGCAAAATCGCCCCCGGATTGTCCTTGGCCACTTCTTCGATTTCCATGCCACCCGCCGCGCTGGCCATAAACACCGGCCGCCCGGTTTCGCGGTCAATCAAAAGCCCCAAGTACAGTTCGCGCTTGATGTCCAACCCTTCTTCAATCAGCAACCGGCGCACCACGCGACCCTGCGGCCCGGTCTGCGGCGTCACCAGCGTCATACCCAGAATGTGCGACGCAAGTTCCGCCGCTTCATCCGCCGAACGCGCCAATTTCACTCCGCCGGCCTTTCCGCGCCCGCCGGCATGAATCTGCGCTTTCACCACGACCACCGGTGATTTCAGCCGTTGCGCCGCTTCCCGCGCTTCTTCCTTGGTGAACGCCACTTCCCCGCGCGGCGTCGTAACCCCGTAACGCGCAAGGATGGCCTTTGCCTGATATTCGTGGATCTTCATTTGAGGTTCTGCCTTTTTGGGCGGCTCCGGCCCAACCGGAACCGACATCTTGTGCGACGATGGGACAGTGCACCGATGTTAGAAT
>DASSGJ010000016.1:0-4786 GCA_035693545.1 Candidatus Acidiferrum sp. | reverse complement strand
AGATCAGCGGTGTGGGATTCACTTTGCCGGAGCGGAGCAAGGAGATCGCTTTGGCAAAGGGACCGCAGCGCGAGCCTACCACGGTGATTTCCTTTACCACGATGGGCCAGGTTTCCACGGGTGCGGCGCCGTGAAACGTGGATTTCAGCAGCAACGTGCCACGAGGTTCGGTCATGCGTTGCGCCAGAGCCAAGCCACTCGGCGAACCGCTTGCCTCCACTACCAGCCGGTAATTTTCCTTCACACGGGTCAAATCGCTTGCATCGCCCCGAACTCGTTTCGTCGCCACTCCTATCTTTTGCGCCAGCGCCAACTTGCTCGCGTGCTTACCGTACAGGACTACGCGTGTACCCGCCGCGCGCAACACCATAGCGATCAGCTGTGCCAGCTTGCCGTCACCGAGAACCGCCGCGCTGCGAAACTTTCGAATGTCGAGTTGAGCCAGAATCTGGCAGGCCGCGGCCAGCGGTTCGATGAACACGGCTTCCTCATCGGTCACGCTGGGGGGCACAAAATGCAGATTTTCAACCGGGAGCGCCAGATATTCCGCGAACGCGCCGTCGTGGGCCACAATTCCCAGGACGGTCCGGAGCGCACAGTGGGTCTTCAGCCCGCGCTTGCAAAATTCGCAGAGCGGCCGAAATCCATAAGCCATGCAACCGACATTTATCTCGCCAGCCACGCGCTTGCCGACCCAGCGTTTTCTGGCGGCTTTGGAAACTCCGGCGACATCCGCAACCTCGCCGACAAATTCATGTCCTGGGGTGCCGCGAAAGCCGTGATAACCGCGCAGAATCTCCACGTCGGTATTGCAGATTCCGGCAAGCCGCACGCGAACCAACGCCCAGCCCGGGCGCAGGCGGGGAACCGGCTTGCGCACCTTGGACAGCTTCTTTCTTCGCACCACAAAGCTGATCATCTTTGGTCTATTTTTCTTTGTGAACAACGGCACGAACTCTCCCCCATGAGCGTCATCCAGAGACTATCCGATAAGGATAGCCGAAGGATCTCAACAAAAGCGCCTTGGAAGCGGTATGAGTTGAGATCCTTCGGGTGCGAAAACCGCACCCGTCAGGATGACAAATGTCGTTAAGACTCGAATGATGGAAAAACCGTGACTCACGTAGGTAATTTTTAGCGCAGTGCCAGGAGCAGGGCTTCGGCGAGCGCGCCTTGCTGCTCTGGGAATACCGTTCGCAGATCAATGAGCAACCGGTCGTCTTCAATTCTGGCAATTACCGGCGCGCCGCCCGCGGTTGTGCGCAGGCGGATCTCCAATTCAGTGGCGGAATGCCGCGCGCTGGCAATCCGAATCACCTTTGTCGGCAGCGATTGCGCCGGTGTGGAACCTCCACCGACCAGCGATTGTCCCTCGGCTATTTCGATCTCCGCATCGGCATCGGCAGCTTTCGTCAGTAGCGCGTTATAAAAGGCTTCCGTGCGCGCGGAAATCTCGGCGAAGCTCATCTGCATCATTCGGAGAGCGGGAATTTCGTTCCAGGCCCCGCGAAGATACGCACGCAAGGTAGCCTCCATGGCCGCAATGGTCAGTTTGTCCACGCGCAATGCACGGAACAGCGGATGCCGCCGGACTTTCTGAACCAATTCTTCTTTTCCGGCAATCATTCCCGCCTGCGGCCCGCCAAGCATTTTGTCGCCGCTGAAAAGCACGAGGGAGAAACCGGCTTCGACGCTTTCGCGCGCGGTCGGTTCGTTGATTCCCGCGGGGGAAAGATCCACCAGGCAGCCGGAACCGAGATCCTCCACGACCGGAAGACGGGCGCGCTTCCCCAGCGCGATCAATTCCTCGACCATCGGCTTTTGCGTGAATCCCGAAACAGTGAAATTCGAAGGGTGCACCCGCAAAATCACGCGGGTTTTTTCGTTGATCGCGTTCTCGTAGTCGGCGATCTTGGTGCGGTTCGTGGTCCCCACTTCGCGAAGAACCGCGCCGCTCTGCTCCATGATTTCAGGAATGCGGAAGCCGTCGCCGATTTCGATCAACTCGCCGCGCGAAACAATCACCTCGCCTCCGCGCGCCAAAGCCGCCAGTGTCACCAGCACCGCCGCCGCACAGTTGTTCACCACGATGGCTGCTTCGGCGCCGGTCAACTGCTCAATCAGGCGCGAAGTGTGCACATCACGCTTGCCGCGAGCTCCGGCGGCTACGTCATATTCCAGATTCGAATATTGCGTTGCGGTTTGGCCGAGGTCGTCCAAGATGGCGGACGACAGGGGCGCGCGGCCCAGGTTGGTATGCAGGATTACACCGGAGGCGTTGATCACGCCGCGCAGGGATGGCGCCAGCACTTGCTCGACGCTCCGCACGATGCGCGACTCGATCGTTTCCGCAGAAAGGCGGTTTTCATCCAACTGTCCGCCGGAAACTACCTCGCGCCGCAATTGACCGAGAACGCCGCGGATGATCTCCACCAGAAAACCGCGTTCCAGCTTCCCACCCAAAGCCGCCAACCGCGGCCGCAGGAGCAATTCATCCACCGACGGCAGTTGCCGCAGCAGCGCCGTCTGGTCCGCGCCCGAGGCAGGTTTTGCTTTTTCCGGCATGCCGCCATTGGAGCACAGCAGGGAATGGCCCCGCAATTGGCAACTGTCCCGGCGGCCAGCCTTCCGTATTCCGGGCCGTTGTTTTATGCGCATCGCCCCGCCCCTCTGCCGTTGACGTTCGCGGGGCACGCTCCTACGATGAACTCTCGGGGATTTCCATCTCATGGCCACCATTGACGAGGATCTCTCGGCACTCGAGCGCGACATTCGCCAGCTCAAGATCGAGTACGACATGTATTTCGGTGGCGGCCGCAAGCGCCCTCCCACCGAAATCGAATGGCGCATTGATCTGGTGGTCAAGCGTTACAGTGAGCGCGGGGGCGACATGAAATATGGCCAGCGCTTCCGGTTCAGCAATCTGGCGCAAACCTACGCGAAGTATAAGGATATCTTCCGCAAGCGCGTGGCACAGCGGGAGGAAGGCAAAATTCAGCGGCACTTCGGCGCCGCCGCCAAAGCCATCGAAGCGGAACGCGCCAGGGCCCAGGCCGCAACGGACGCGGCCGCATCCGCCCAAGCCGCCAAAGTTTTCCGTGTCGTCTGCACCGCCCCGGAAAAGGAAGCCGACAAGGTGGAGCAGCTCTACGAAGCTTTCGTCCGCGCCAAAAAGGAAGCCGGGGAAGAAATGCACAAGATGACGCGCGCCGGCTTCAACGAATTCGTGCGCAAGAAGACCCAGGATCTCCAGAAACAGAAGAATTGCCACGAAGTGGAATATGTGGTGGAAACCATAGATGGCCAGGTGAAGCTCAAAGCCCTGGTAAAGTCCTGATCGCCACGCTAAATGATTTTCTTATCCGCAGTCTCTCCGTGAAGCCATTGCCGCCATCTTTGCAGGCGTCGCGGCAGCAAACCAGCACCCGCAAGGCTCGAAGCGGCCCACAGCAGTCGATAGCCCACTAGCGCCGCCACGATCAGGGAGGTGCCGAACATAAGCAGGGTGGCTAGAGGTGGTAGCTTCGGCATGGCAAAGACTCCTACGCAAACTATAGCTCCGCCCAATTCCTAAAACCTAGGGATATTACGGCCAGGAGTGTGTTGGAAAAGCTTCTTCCAAGCCTGTTCCTCAAAATTTCCCACAGGTCTGGGTTTCCGGTTTTTTGCGCCTCCGCGTAAACTGGTGAGTCCTTTACCGCATTGGAGGCGACATGGGCGTGGAGCGCGCGCTGCTCAGTGTATTCGACAAAACCGGCATTGTAGAGTTTGCCCGCAGGCTGGTGGCGCTGAAGATCGAAATTCTTTCAACAGGCGGCACGGCAAAACTCCTGCGCGAGGCGGGCGTGCCGGTGAAAGACGTTTCCGAGTTCACCAGCTGGCCGGAAATGCTCGGCGGGCGGGTGAAGACGCTGCATCCGAAGGTGCACGGCGGCCTGCTCTATCGCCGCCACAATCCCGACGACCTGAAACAGGCGAAGGAACACGGCATCTTGCCGATCGATCTGGTGGTCGTGAACCTTTACCCATTTGAAGCGACTGCCGCGAAAGAATATCTTCCGCCCGAAGAGTTGATCGAAAACATTGATATTGGCGGGCCGACGATGTTGCGTTCCGCGGCGAAAAATTTTGAAAGCGTCACGGTGGTCACGGATCCCGCCGACTACGGGCGTATTGCCGCGGAACTCGAGAACAGGGGCGAAACTTCGCTTGCGACGCGCCTGGACCTGGCGCGCAAAGTTTTCGGAGCGACTTCGCGCTACGACAGCGTCATCACCATGAACCTCGAGCGCCTGGGGGTGCAGGGAGACAAGCTGGAAATCCAGCAGAAAGCCGCTCTCACGGAACGCGTCTATGTCACCCTTCGCCGCAAGCAAGAGTTGCGCTACGGCGAAAACCCGCATCAGGCCGCGGCGCTGTACATTCCCGCGGGACATCCCGCGACGGGCCTGGCCGCCGCGAAGCAGCTCCAGGGCAAGGAGCTCTCCTACAACAATTACGTTGACCTGGAAGCTGCGCGCAGCCTGGTTGGCGAATTCGAAGGCCCCGCCGCTGTCATCATCAAACACAACAATCCCTGCGGTGCGGCTGAGCAGGCGACCCTTCTCGATGCTTACACCAAGGCACTGGCCAGCGATCCGGTCTCGGCCTTTGGCGGTGTGCTGGCGTTCAACCATATCGTAGACGCGCTGACCGCCGAAGAAGTCGCGAAGCTTTTCGTCGAATGCATCGTTGCGCCGGGTTTTGCGGACCGCGCGCAGGAGATCTTTGCCGCGAAGAAAAATCT
>DASSGJ010000015.1:0-10966 GCA_035693545.1 Candidatus Acidiferrum sp. | reverse complement strand
GCGATGTCCGCATGGCAACCGAGGCAGATCTCGACCGGATTCGTCTTCGGCAGCGCGATGTACTTGCTGGCGTGCGGATTGTGGCAATCGGTGCAATCGCCGGCCGCGCCGGGATGCTGCACTTTGGCGCTTTCAATCTGCTTGGCCTTTTCGTCGTGACACATCACACACAGAGACTTCGCATCCGGCTGGGTCAGGACAACTTTCCCGTCTTTCGCCGGCGCGTGGCAGACTTCGCACTGTTTGTCGGCGAAGGGTGGATGAGTGTAGCGTGCCAGAAGCTTGGGAGCGTTCGACTGGTGTGGATCATGGCATTGCACGCAGTTTGCGGTGCCAAACGGCTGGTTCTGGTGAGCCTTCTGCAGCGCCGCATCCTTCGGGTCATGGCAATCGATGCACAAAGCCGGCGTTGCTTTGGTCAGGTGAAAATCGAACTCCTGCTTGCCCCGTTCACCGGTCTTGTGCGTCACGTGGCAGGTTTCGCAGCCCATGTCGAGCGCGGCATGCCGGCTGCCCTTTTCCGGGACATTCAACCCGATCGTGTGGCAAGTCAGGCAGATATTTTCTTTTTTGTCGCCGCTGGTGGGCTTCAGTAACTGGAATTTGTTGTCGGACTGGTGCGGATCGTGGCACTTCAGGCAGTCGCGCCGGGCCGGATTGTGAATCACGCCCTTGATGTCCGCGGGATTCTTGTCGGCGTGGCAGGTGAAGCAGAGCGACGATGGCGTGGTGGTGATCAGCTTGACGCGCGTGATTTCTTTGTTCACCCGGATTTCATGGCAGCTCAAGCAGCCCATTGAGATGGCTGTATGGACGTTCTTGCCCTTGGCTTTATCCGCGTGGCACTCCAGGCACTTCGCCGCGTCGGTATTTTTGTCGAGGGGAACGGGGTGAATGTCGGCGCGGAGGGGGAGAACCAGAAGAAAAAGCACTGCGAGCAGGCCCAACCCGGCGCCGCCAAACTTTTGTGAGCGGCCGAGGTCCTTAGACATCACGATTCCCCGACAGGCAAACGGCTCGAAGAGCGGGGACGGCGTTTGACTGTAGGGTACTCGACTTCGCTCCTTCAGGGCTTCTCTCGGCCGCCAGCACCAGCGCTGTGGTCAGCGCCACGGCAAAGACTAGCAGCACAACCATGTAGACGACTCGGTGGGAGCGATTCGTTGTTTTCACCGTCATTCCCGTTTCTCCCTGCTGGCTTCAGCGGACCAGATGCTTTCTGCTGCCAACTTCATGGGTTTCGGGGGGCGGGGCAGGCTTGAGACCCAGAAACAGGCCGGAGCCGAAGATCCCGAAACACGCTGTACCTGATTGCACCTGTTGTGCCGAAGTGATGCATGAACGAGGTGCCCCCCGGCCTGCCGTTAAAGCCTTTGACGCAATAGACTTAGAGCCAATTTTGCGGCCATTAACGGAAGCGGCTCCCCCTGCTTCACTTTCCCGCTTTGGGTGATATACCCCAGATGTGATGGAAAATCACACAAGAAAACGATGAAAAAATAAACAATCCCGCTCTATCCGGACCCTACGCGAAGCACTGCAGCTACGCGAATCGCGTCGTTCTTTAACGCGTTCATCGCTCGCCTTCGACGACGTGGAGGTCGGTCCGGCAGACCCCGCAGACTTCAACGCGGATCAGGACTTCGCCAGGCCCGGGTTCGGGCTTGGGCGCTTCCGCAAAATCAAGGGGATTGGATTCAATTTTTGCAGGCGCGCGGAGGATACAGGCCTTCATCATCAGTCCTCAATCGAGAACTCCTCCGCGCACCCGGGAAAGCGGCCAACACACGTGTTGCCAGAAAACATACACAAATCAGGAAAGGAAGAAAAGTCTGATTTTTTGAATGTAGAAGCTTGAAATTGCTCCGCGGCTTGCTTTCTGACAGCGGACACCCTAGGCTGAATTGCCTATGAATGATCTGACGCCCGAAATGTTGATGATGGGTTTCATCTCGTACATCGTGTTCCTTTTTTCCACCACCTGCCATGAAGCTTCGCACGCCCTTGCGGCGAAAATCGGTGGAGATTCCACGGCAGCGTTGGGCGGGCAGTTAAGCTTGAACCCGATCCCGCATATCCGGCGTTCCTTTTTTGGCATGGTCATTTTTCCGTTGTTGAGTTTCTTTCTCCTGGGCGGCGGCATGATCGGGTGGGCCAGCGCGCCCTACGATCCGCTGTGGGAGCGGCGGCATCCACGGAGGTCGGCCTGGATGGCGCTTGCCGGACCGGCGGCGAACTTTACGCTGATGCTGCTGGCAGTCGCGCTGCTTCGTGGCGGAATGGCATTGCAGCTATTCCACCGTGATCCAGTTACGGGCGCGGCGAGTTTTGCGGCGACCGTGTTAAGGGTCATGTTCTTTCTGAACCTTTTGTTGGGGACGTTTAACCTGCTGCCGGTTCCGCCGCTCGATGGCAGCACGGGCATTATGCTGTTCATGAGCGAAACGCAAGCACAGAAATACCTGGACTGGATTCGCGGGACCAGTTATGCCATGGCTGGGTTGCTCGTAGGCTGGTACGTTTTCAGCAGGGTATTTCCCTACATTGAAGATTTCGCCATGCGGATTTTCTTCTAAGCGTTAACGTTCGATCGCCCCGCGGTGATTCCCTGAACATTTCCTAATACCAGTTCAGTTTGGGCCAGGATTGCTCTGGTTGTCTCGTCCGTGTACACATGGTCTAGCGGATCGAATTTAAGCGCTTATGTTTCCTGAATTTGCCCTGCCGCCGATGGCCGATGAACTGCTCTTTTCCCTGTGGAGGCGGTTCATGGCCAATTTGGAAACTCAATCGCTGACACAGACCGCGATGGTGGAAGTATCGGGCTGGGACGAAGATCAGGTTTTCTTTGTGGAACGTTCGGAGCTAGGCTGGGACGAATACGCGGGGAAACACGTAACCTTGACGCGGATGTTGTCGGAAGGCTCGATCATTTTTGTGCGGCCAATCCAGCCAACGGCACTGCACCGGCCCAATCCCGTTCCCTATGAAGCAGAGTTCGTGGGCTGCAGCCCGGAAGGCAACCACCAGTTTCGGTTGAATGGAGTTCAGCCGCGTCATAACCGGCAAGATTACACAGTGAACTGAAACGCATCCCATCCACTTCGGGACAATGGCCCATTTTGGCAGCACTTTCCTGGATTTCTTTGCTTCTTCTCACATCTTCCCTGCTGTTTGCTCGCCTCCGAAATTTCACTCGCAATTCTCCAAGACTGCTGAAACAGTTCCACTTAGTCAGAAATCACAACGGCCACGCTCCCCGCTTCATTCGTTTCCGCTTTAGAAATCAACGGAACACCTGTTTGGCACAGCGGTTGCCTCTTTGTGGGACATGGCATACGCAACTTACAAGTCGGTGGCAATCTCCTCTGTACAAAGTTCACTCACACCCTGCATCTTTGACGATGACCCAAACGAGCGAGACTCGCTCGCCCATTTGATTACCGATATGGGCTACGAGCCAGTGTCGACCGCGGACGCCGAAGAGGCTCTGCGATTGATCCGCATGGGCCGCTGCCGCGTGGTCTTCGCCAGCATTCATTTGGAAAACCCCGACCCATTTGATTTTCTGGATCGCGCGCTTCGCTGCGACCCCGGCGTCCACGTGATGATCATGACCGCGCAATACACGCTGGAGGGCGCACTCGAAGCCATCCGCCGCGGCGCTGCGGACTTCCTGCCAAAACCCCTGGACCACGTGCGGTTAAAGCGCACACTGGATGATTTAGCGGCTCTCTATGATCAGCGGCGGCGCGTGCGCTCTCTCGAAGAACAGCTTCTGAAGGATCTGGAATTCCACGGCATCGTGGGGAAAAGTCCGGCGATGCTGGAAGTTTTTGATTTCACGCGCAAAGTGGCCCGGCACTACACAAACGTGCTGCTGGTGGGCCCGACCGGCGCCGGGAAGGAATTGGTGGCGCGGGCGATTCATCAGATCAGTCCGGTAAGCCAGCAGCGCCTGGCGGTGTGCAACTGTTCGGCGATGGTGGACACTTTGCTCGAAAGCCAGCTCTTCGGGCACGTGCGCGGCGCCTTCACGGGAGCAACGGACACCCGGCCGGGTCTGTTTGAGTACGCCAATGGCGGAACAGTTTTCCTGGATGAGGTGGGAGAAACTTCACTGCCGATGCAGGCGAAGTTGCTGCGAGTGATCCAGAACCGGGAAATCCAGCGTGTCGGATCTCCGGAGGTGAAACAGGTGAATGTGCGGCTGATCGCGGCGACCAATCGCGATCTTCGCGCAGAGGTGCTCTCCGGGCGGTTTCGCGAGGATCTTTTCTACCGTTTGAGCTCGATTCAGATTCGGATTCCTTCCTTGGCGGAACGGCTGGAGGATATTCCCTTGCTCGTGCAGTTTTTCCTGAAAAAATACAACGACTCCTATGGGAAAAATATCGCTGGGCTCACCCGGCGCGCGCAGACCGTGCTGCTGCAGCATCCGTGGCCGGGCAACGTGCGGGAACTTGAGAACGTGATTTCCACGGCCTGCATCACGGCCACGGGCGACTTCATTGACATCAGCGACTTGCCGGAGCACCTGCAGCATCGCAGCCCGCGGATTGCGGGTGACGAAGACTGGAGGCCGTTGTCCCTAGACGAAGTCCGCAAGGTGCACATCCAGAAAGTCCTGCAAATGTGCAACGGCAACCGGCTGCGCGCCGCCCAGATTCTGGGGATTGGCCGGACAAGTCTGTATCGTTACCTGAAACGCGACGGTTTCGACGTTCGCCCGCACACCAATGGCGCCGCCGCCTGAGATTTTCCTCTGCCGCACAACGGGGGTGGACCGCCTCACCCCCGGTTGCTTATTCCTGCCGTTGCCGCCGAGGCCAAACGAAAAGCCACGCACAATGAAAAGACCGCGCTGGCCGGCCATTGGCTTCTTGCCCTCCCGCTACTGTCCTCCTCGGTTCCGCCCCTGATACACTTTGGACGTTACTTCGAACCAGCCAGGTGTTCGCCGCGCCTTTCCGCGGTCTGGTTTTTTCATGGCAGGGGAGCGCATTGTTTGGACGTTTCCGTCATCCTTTTGACCCGTAATACCTGCCAGCAGACGCGCGAAGCCATTGAGTCCGTCTTTTCTTCCGCGGATACTCTCTCGAAAGAAATTCTGGTCGTCGATAACGGCTCGACCGATGAGACTTCTTCCGTTTTACCCGCAGTGTTTCCACAGGTTCACTACAACAGGATGGAGCGGAACGTGGGATTCGCTCGCGGCGTGAATCTGGCGGCGCGCGGAGCCGCGGGCGAGTTTCTTCTCCTGCTCAACTCGGACGCACGCCTCGCTCCTGACACTCTTCGGCTTGCCGTTGAATGGATGCGCGCGAATCCCGGCTGTGGAATCGCCGGCGCGCAGCTTTTTCATGCGGACGGCAGGAAGCAGAATTCCATCGCCAACTTCCCTTCCCTCGCGACCGAACTTCTGAATAAGTTTCTCTTGCGCACCTTCTGGCCGAAGCGCTTCCCAGGGAAAGAGCGGGACTACACCGGGCCCGTGGAAGTGGAATCCGTCATCGGCGCCTTCTTTCTGGTTCGCCGGGAAGTATGGGAAAAGCTGGGTGGAATGGACGAGCGGTTTTTCTTTTTCCTGGAGGAAACGGATTTCTGCCTGCGCGCGCGGCAGGCGGGTCTCGCGACTGTACACCTTCCCCAGGTCCACGTGTGGCACGGGCAGGGACAAACCGCGAAGCAGGATCTGCCGGCGGCCCGCGTCGAATACTGGCGTTCGCGCTATGCGTATTTCGCGAAGCATCGCAGCGCGGTGGTCAGAATCATTTTGCGTTGCGGTTTGTTGCTGCGCTTGTTCGTTGATTCGGCGGTCAGCGGCTTGCTGACCGCGATTACCCTGGGGAGATCACGGCGATGGACGGAAAAGTTCGCGGTGCACCGCGCGCTGTTGCTCTGGCATCTGCGGAGATGTCCGCCGGAAGCCGGCTTGCCGCGCTGACCCTCGGCACGAATGTTCCAGATTGAAACAGAGTTTCTATTCACAACATTTTGTTTTCCCTTCGCAACACCAAAGCAATATTTGCGGCGCCGCGCAATTTTTCCTGTATCCTGAACCCGTTAATTTCTTGGCCCCTTCCCCAGGTTGCCGAGATGATGTCGAAACAGATGCGCCGCAGCGGGCGCTTGTTCAAGTCCGTACCGATCCTTCTGATTGGCAGCGACGCCGAAGGCCGGATGTTCTCCGAAGACTCGCGCACCGTTGTGCTGAGCCTGCATGGCGCGGGAATTGTTTCCAACCACAAACTGCTCGCCGAGCAGGAGCTGATCCTGCGCTCGAAAGAAACCAACCTGGAAGCGGAGATCCGCATTGTGGGCGAAATCGGATCGGAGGATGGGCGCCACACTTACGGCGTCGCGTTTCTGGATGACGATCTGGATTTCTGGAAGATGGAATTTCCCGCGCCACCTTCGCAAGCGGAGCGGCCGCTGGAGCTGGTGCTTGCCTGCGGCAGCTGTGGTACGACCGTGTCGTTGCTGAACGGCGACTACGAGTTTGACGTGTGCGCGATTCACGGCGGTCTGGTGCGTTATTGCACGGAATGCGGATTCGCGACGGTATGGAAACGGCGGGAAGCGGGCGGTGTTCCACAGACCGTTGCACCGGAAGTCGGGAGGAGGCTGGAAGCCCCGCGCAGGGAAGCCGTTGTTGTAGAGCACGCTGGACTGGAATCGGAGGAGGAAGAAAGCGTGGTGCCGCCGTTCGCTAGCTATGTCGCGCCTCTTGAGCCGGTCCATCTGGAGCCGCGAACGAAGCGGACGGAACTCGATGTGAAGGAACACCGGGCGAAACGTTTGGATGAACGAACGGAGAGCGAAGCGCGAAGGGGGAGCGAGAGTGAGACGCGTCCGAACGTGGCGACGGCCGTGACGACGGCCGTCGAAGACCGGCGGGCGCGGGTGCGGGCCAAGGTCAATTACTATGCCTGCGTGCAGAGCGTTGCGTTCGGAAAAGATGTGGTGATGTGTATTGACATGTCGCGCGGCGGGCTGGGCTTCAAGACCAAAAATGCGTATGCGATTTCGACGGAAGTGACGATCGCGGTGCCGTTTTCCCTGGAATCGCCAAACGCGCCGGCGATTTATGTGCCGGCGCGCGTGGTGAACATTGCGGAGTTGCCGGAACAACAAATGTTCCGGTGCGGGGTGGCGTTTTTGCCCGTGGCGGGGACGCGGGTTCACCGCTGAGATCAGTTGGACGCAGCGGATTTTTTGGCTTCGGCGGAATCGTAACTTTCTCCATAGATGGCAGGGACTTTGCCGCCCATGGCGCGCAAATAGGTGGAGAGTTGTCCGCGATGGTGGACGGTGTGCTTGATGGCGAAATCGAGATAGGCGACGGCGGGAAGCTGGAACATGCCGCGAAAATCAATAATTTTGGTAGCTTGCTCGGGGGTGAGGCGGGTCAGGCTGTCGAAATTCTTGGCGAACGAGTCGGCGTAAAACTTCAGGATGTTTTCCCGAGTGATGCCGCCTTCGGGACGGGGGATGTTGTTGAAGTCGAAAGCGCCGGTGAGGACGGCGTTGTGGAAGCGGTGCTCGGTGGCAGCGATGTGCCAGGCGATTTCGGCGGCACTGCGGGCCTGCGGGTCGGGGCGATAGTCGGCGTTGGAAGCGGGGATGGCGGCGATGATGCCGCTCGTGGTGCGGTACTCGTTTTTGAGGGACGGGAGTTGGTATTGCAGGAGAAACGCGGCTTGCTCGGGAGTCATGGCGATCATTAGAGTCACCTCGGTGTTGGGGAGTAGCGGATAGGTTGCCGGTTGTAATTGATGCGGGACGCGAAGGAATCGGTACGGGAGGGTTCTTTGGTTGAAAGGGTATGGAGAAAGGGTGATGGGATGCGAAAATCTCAGCGTGAGACGGGAAAACGAGAAAAAGGAGACGGAGTCGATAACGAACGGAAGGAAGAACTGACAGGACTGGAATCCAACGGTGATAAGCGTCCTATTTGCAATATTTTACAGGATAGTTAGAAGCGGGAGATAACCACGAAAATTGGGTCCGGTCTGGCGAAGGGCTTGCACGATTTTCACTGCATCTTGAAGTATGCCGGGCACCGCCTGTCCGGCAAGCAGGGAAGGTCGTAAGCCAATGGGGAACAGTTCAAAGAAGATCCGGGGGATCCTTGCGGGCGCGGTGTTGGTTGCGGCGAGCGCCGGACTGAGCGTGGCGCAAGAGGTGACGTCGAGCCGGAAAGTCTTGAAAGTTGTGGCGGCGCAATACCCTTCGGTGCTGAAGCGGAGAGGGATTGGCGGAACGGTGAAGTTGCGGGTGCTGGTAAATGCGAACGGAACGGTGAAAGACGTGCAAGTCCTCGGAGGCAACCCCATTCTTTCGGATTGCTCCGTGAAAGCCGTGAAGCAGTGGGTGTTTGTCGCGTCCGATAAAGAAGAAAGTATTGAGATATCGGTGGGGTTTGATCCGAATTCGGCGAGTGAGTGATGAAGAGGAAGATGTAACACAGAGGATACATAGCTTCCACAGAGTTCACAGAGAAGAACATTTCAGAAAAAATGGCCCGTCCAGTTCATGTGGACGGGCCGTTTTGTTCATCAAAACAAAAATTTGAGTCTAGAAGAGGTTCCAAAGGAACTGGTTGTAGACCTCGTGGTGGTATTGGACTTCGGGCGCTTTAACGAAGGTGCCCAAGGCGCGAGGGCAGCGATCGGCGGACGCGCGTTTCAGGTCGGCATAGCGGCCTTTGACGTCGGCGCCGAGGAGCTTGCTGGTCCAGTCGGCTTTTTCGAAATGTTCGATGGCGGTGTAGATGTTGTCGGGGAGATAGCGTTCGGCCTGGCGAAGATTTTTGATCTTTGAAGTTTCCCCATCAATGCCGGATTTGAAAATCGAATACATGACGAGATAAGGATTGGAGTCCGGCGAAACGGAGCGCACTTCGACGCGCATGGATTTCTCGTTGCCGATGGGAATGCGGATCATGGAGCCGCGGTCTACCGGTGAGGCCTTGATCTGGTTGGGCGCTTCGAAATGCGGGTCGAGGCGACGATAGGCGTTGACGCTGGCGTTGAGCAGCAGGCAGATGTCGTTGCCGTGTGTGAGAATCCGGTCAATAAAGGACCAGCCGGTCTTGCTGAGCTTCTCTTCTCCTTTGGGATCCCAGAAAAGATTCTTGCCGTTTTCGCTGATGGAGACGTTGGTGTGCATGCCGCTGCCGTTGACGCCGACGACGGGCTTCGGAAGGAAGGACGCGGTAAGGCCCATTTTATTGGCGACCTGACGACAGATTAATTTGTAGAGCTGGATCTGGTCGGCGGCGTTGACCACTTCGGAATAGCTGTAATTGATTTCGAATTGTGACGGCGCGACTTCGGGGTGATCCTTTTCATTCTGGAAGCCCATGGCCCGCTGCACTTCGGCGGTGGTGTCAATGAAGGTGCGCAGGGGATCACCGGGGAGCGAGTGGTAATAACCACCGGTGTTGACGTACTCAAACTTTCCGGTTTCGTGATAGTGACGCTCGGCGTCGGCGCCTTTGAAGAGGAAACCTTCGATCTCGTTGGCGGCGTTGAGCGTGTAGCCTTCTTTTTTGTAGAGCGATTCCGCATAGCCCTTGAGGACTCCGCGAATGTCGGCGGAATAAGGCGAGCCATCCTTGTCGATCACTTCGCCGAAGACCAGAACCTTGCCGCTGCCGAAGTAGTCGGCGGGGGCCCAGTAAAACGAGCCCCAATCAATTCCGAGACGGAGGTCGCTTTCGCGCTGAGCGGTGAAGCCGCGGATCGAGGAACCGTCGAAGGTGAGGTTGTCCCAGGACTTGAGAAGGAATTTCTTGTCGTAGTCGAGCATGTGCAGACGGCCTTCAAGGTCGCTGAAAAGAACCGTGACGGCCTTGATGCGCTTTTCGGTGCCGAGATACTTGAGCCGCTCTTCCTGAATTTTATGGATAGGGGTGCGATTCTTGCGCTGCTCTTTGGCTTTGAGATTGAGCTCTTCGAGTTCGTCGTAGGAGAGCGAGAGAAAATTACGCAGTTCAGTGGACATGAATCTCCTTGGCTGGGAGCGCTAAACGCCAGATTGGCATTTTGGGAATGGACATCACTGACCCTGTAAAGGTAGCGCGAGGGGAAATACAGCGTCAAATGGAAAAAGAAATTTCCACAAGAGGAAAAATGAATGGCGTGGATAAGAAAAATGGATGGATGAACGAAGGGAAATGCCGCGATTCGGCGGGTCGCATCGCGAATGTTCTGCGTGATTGCCGGGTCCCTGCATTCAGTTGCCGAAGCGAAAGAGAAGGCTGGTCACTCCGATCCCTTCGACAACGCTCAGGGCAAACGAGATGACAGAAATTGGCCCTTCGCCATGGTTACAGAGCAAAAGTCGTGTTTCGGAGTGGGGCACCGGTTTGAAGATGATGCAGAAATGGAATCTTGGGGCGGAGGCTAAAACCAGCGTTTGCAAGAGGATTTGGGATACGGGGATTGGCAAGCGTCCTGCAATTAAGGGGGAGAAACACGTTGCAGGCTCTGAGGAGCGATGGGTGCGAACCGATCGCTTTGAAGAGTTTGAAGTACCCCCAAGAAAGCACCTCATACCAGCCCGCCAGAAACCTCACGGGCGTCGCGAGTTTACCCTGAACGACTTGCGGCGCCCTTTCCTCCCGAAGACGGTAATCGGCTATCAGTAATCGGTAATCAGTCGGAAAAAAGAAAGAATTAGCGCTGAGGACGCCCTTCGCAAAGTTCGCGGAGAAGTGCACCTCGAGGGATCGTTGCGGTGTTAAAAATGGAGGCGCCCACAGGTTTAGTGGTGGGCGCTGGGAAGGCTCGGTTGGGGTCGGGCGCGCTAGCGCAAAGCGGTTTTGCCGCTCGAGGAATTGTTGTTGGCGGCGATCATGGGAACGATGATGGTGCTGTCGAAACGCGCGAGGATGCCGGTTTCCGCCGGCATGTTCACTTCTTTGCCTTTGCGAGCGACAACGTAGACGGCGCCAGCC
>DASSGJ010000014.1:0-3285 GCA_035693545.1 Candidatus Acidiferrum sp. | reverse complement strand
GGGCGAGCATTGAGAAGCTGGGGTTCAAATTTTCGGACACGAAGGTTCTGCTGATCAGCCACGCGCACTGGGATCACGATGCCGGGAGCGCGAAGATCAAGGAGCTGACCGGAGCACGCTACATGGTGATGGATGGCGACGTGCCCGTGGTGGAATCCGGCGGCAAGGCCGATTTTCAGTATGGCACCCGCGCGGAGTTTCTTTATCCGCCGGCAAAAGTGGATCGCGTGCTGCACGATGGCGACGAAGTGACGCTTGGCGGCGCGGTGCTCGTGGCGCACCTGACTCCCGGGCATACCAAAGGCTGCACGACTTGGACCATGAAGGTGAGCGAGGGCGGAAAAACCTACGACGTGGTGATTGTGGGCAGCCCCAATGTCAATCCGGGGTACAAGCTGGTCCACAACGACGCTTATCCGCAGATCGCGGAGGATTACCAGCGCATGTTTGACGTTCTGAAGGCTTTGCCTTGCGATATTTTTCTGGGGGCGCACGGGGGGTATTTCGGGTTGGAAGAGAAGTATGCGCATGGGGAAGAAGCAAGAAGGCGGCCTAAAGCCGCCCCTACACCGGCGGAGGAAAACGCCGGGGCGGCGAACCCGTTTATTGATCCGGATGGCTACAAAAAATTCGTGGCTGAAAAAGAGCAGGAGTTCCGCGCGGAATTGGCCAAGCAAACCCTAGCCGCCAAATAAAACGCCAGGTGTCCCTCGACGGATGCGGTCACTTCCGCGAATACACTCGCACATAATCCACCAGCATCTGTTGCGGAAACTTGGTGGAAGCGTCCGGGTTGCCGGGCCACTTTCCTCCCACCGCGAGGTTCAAAATCAGGAAGAACGGGTGATCGTAGGCCCAGCGAGCGCCCGCCGGAAGATCGGCCGGAGTGCGGGTTTCGTACAGGTGGCCGTCAACATAAAAGCGAATCTCTTTCGGCTCCCATTCGACGGCGAACACGTGAAAATCATCGGCGAAGTTGCCGCCGGCGAGGGCGTACGGCGCACCCAGTGAATTGTCGCCGGAATATCCGGGACCATGAATGGTGCCGTGAACCGTGGCCGGCTCGCGGCCGATGTTCTCCATGATGTCGATCTCTCCGCACGCCGGCCAGCCTGCGGTTGGGATATCGTCGCCGAGCATCCAAAACGCGGGCCACATGCCCTGTCCCTTGGGGACGCGGATACGGGCTTCGAACTTTCCGTATTTCTGGGTGAACAGAGTTTCGGTCTTCAGCCGCGCCGATGTGTAGTCACGCGTGATGCCATCCGGCCCAGTGAAAGTTTCCCGCAGCGCCTGAATGACCAGATTGCCCTTTTCCACGCGAACGTTCGCCGGCCGCGCCGTGTAGTATTGCAGTTCGCTGTTTTGCCATGTGCCTTTGCCGGCTTCCACGATCCACTTCTTCGGGTCCGGCGCGGAGCCGTCAGGCGCGTCGAATTCGTCGCTCCAGGTGAATACCCAGCTTGCGCCTTCGGTTTGCGTTGGCGCGGCGATCGCGCGGGTCTCTTTGGCAATTGCGAAAACCGCGCCAAGCCCGCCAGCGCACAGCAACAACAGAGCTAGCGGCCCTTTTCCACCAATCCATCCGGCAAAATCAGCAATTCTCAAAATGCCTCCCGTTGCGCACAAAGAACGGCGCCTCAGTTCGATGTGCGAACCCGGTTCGTGGGACAGGTTTTTCTTTTCTGTGACTTGCCGGCTGCAAACTCGCGAGCGTCGACTTTCCTAAATATCGCCGGGGCCGCCGGGCGCTCCGCACTCTTTCCACAACTTCTCCCAATTCCATATCCCGTACATCACCGGTTTCGGCAACGGGAATCCCATCTGGTGCGCCAGCATCAACACTTGCCCGCGATGGTGCGCTTCGTGGGCGAGCATGTAGCACAACATTTCCGGGCCAACCGGCCAAGGCCGAGCCCATCCGTCTCTGACGAACTTGGTGATGCGGCCGCCGCTACCGCTACCGTCGAGCGCTTCCGCCAGCATCTCTTCGCAGCGTGCGGCGCTCTCCGCCAATCCCGCGCGGGCCTGCTTCAGGGTGCAGTGCGCGCGTTGCAGTTGTCGCGGAACCTTCAGGTGCGGGGCGGTCAGCCGCACCCACTTGGTGCGAACATTGTGCAGGTGCGTAAAGATCGCGCCAATTGTGCGCGCTTTGCCGGGCGGCTTGGCGTTCCACGCGGCCGGGTTCAGTTGCCCCAGAATCATCTGGTTCATGCGTTCGTTCGCGGCAAAAATCCGCGCCGCGGCCCGCCCCAATGGCGTGAGGCCTGCCTGAGTCCGAACCTTGGCTCGACGCGTTTTCACGGCTCCCAACTCCTCGCCCCCATCATACTTCCAAGCCATCCCCACCATTGAATCCATAGTGCGGCGGGCCCTGGCCCTGTGTCATACTTTTGTCTCGCACCGAAACGCCCGAAGTTCAGTCAAGTCTCCTGTAGCAGGTCAGAGTCCCCGGAAAGGTCGATCCATGAAGACGAGGGCAGCTCTTACCTTTGAACAGGCGGTGATAAAAGCCGAACCGTATCTTCGCCACAAGGAAAAACTGATCTGGCTCGTTGAGAAAGCCACTCGCAAGTCAACCCAATACTACGAATTCCTTCTTGAGCCATGGGAAAGCCTGCAGATATTTTTTCGGCTGCTTCGCGCCCATGTTGCGGGAGCCTTTCGCGCGCCGGCAGGCTCGCTCGGCATGATCGCCGCCGCGGTCATCTACTTCGTCAGTCCATTTGATCTCATTCCTGATTCCATTCCAGTATTGGGGTTGGTGGACGACGCGTCGGTGCTCGCCTTCGTGGCCAAGTCAAACCTTACCCTGATCAGTAAATTCCGGAAGTGGGAAACCATCTCCGGTCAGGGGTGACTGCCTCTGGTATTCCCCTACACGCCGAACTGCCGCAGATGATGATCGAGATGCTTGTACATCAACTGCGCCCATTCTTCCGGAGTCATCTTTCCAAAGAAAGTGTGCGGGTGCCTGGTGCAGCCCTGCGGCCCGCCGGCGGCAAACCGCTCGACCAGCCCGGATAACCGGGAGCACTCTTTTCCCAGGTCGCGGTCATCCTTTACCACCAGACTTTTGGCGGTTGGCGAATTCCGCCCCATCGGTTTTTCGTCCTTCAGCAGTTGCGACTTGGCGGTCGGCCCGATGATCCGCCCGATAAACATCCTGGGCGGATTATTGTCTCCGACCGCCCATTCCATCCCCACCGAACAATGTGCCATCGCCTGGGGCGCGGTCATCTTGCCCCATTGCCGCTGGCTCGTTGGACACAGCCGCCCGATCCG
>DASSGJ010000013.1:0-11591 GCA_035693545.1 Candidatus Acidiferrum sp. | reverse complement strand
GCTCGAAATGGCGTCCAGTGCTCGTCCGGCTTGGTCGGCAAGCTGCGCTCCGCCTTCCACTTCCTTCGTGCCGTCTTCCATGACCACCACGGCTTCGTTCGTCTCGGCCTGAATCGCTTTAATCAGCGCTGCAATGTCCTTGGTCGCGCTGCGGGAGTGTTCTGCCAGTTTGCGAACTTCGTCGGCAACGACCGCGAATCCTCGGCCGGCTTCACCCGCGCGCGCCGCCTCAATCGCGGCGTTCAACGCCAGCAAGTTGGTCTGTTCCGTGATGTCGTTAATCACGTTGATGATTTCCGAAATTTCCAGGGAGCGATCGCCCAGCGACTTGATCTTCTTTGCCGTCGCCTGCACCGAAGCGCGAATCCGCTGCATGCCTTCCAGCGTGTCGCGCACCGCCCGGTTGCCCTGTTCCGCCGCGTCCAGCGCGCGCCGCGCCGCTTCGGCGCTGGCTTCCGCGTTGTTGGACACCTGTTTCATCGACACCGTCAGCTCTTCCACCGCGCTCGACGTATTCGTGATTTCCTGGTCCTGTTGCGTCGCGCCCGCTTGCATTTCGTCCGCGGCCAGCAAAATGTTGTTGGAGCAGACGGCCACTTCCATAGCCGCCTTGCGCACGCGTTCCAGCACCTTGGTGAAGTTGTCGAGCATGTAGTTGATGGAGTCGGACACGTTGCCCAGCGCGTCGTTGGTCACCTTCCCGCGCAACGACAAGTCGCCGCGGGCCACCTGATTGATCACCGCCAGCAGGTCCGTGATGCTCCGCTGCAGCGACTCGTTCGCTTCCTGGTTGCTCGAAGCTTTCGAAACCTTGGCCACCGCGCGGTTCAAATTCTCAGCGATGTAGCCGAACTCGTCGTTCGTGCTGACATCCGCGCGCGCCTTGCCGTCGCCCGCGGCCAACCGCTCGGAGAACGAGGCCAACTCGCCGACCGGGCCGAGGATCGCTGCGCCAAGCCGCCACGCCAGCACGATGCTCATGCCAATAGCGATAACGATGGCGATGATCACTCCGCTGTTTTCCAGCGGAGACCCGCCGCCATTCGTTGCCTGGCGTCCGGCGCTGTACGCAAACCAGATCGCTCCAGCCAAGGCGATGCCGTTCAAGAACAAGACCAGCATCCAAATTGTGCTACTCAGTCGCGATTTCATTCCTGCCTCCCAAACTCTTTCCTGAATCCCTAAATTCCAGGTCCCGGATACACTTCGATCAATCGCCGTAAATCGATCACCAGCGCCAGCCGGTCGTCATGCCGCAGCATTCCTACGCAATGCGGCACGTTTTCCGGCGCCTGCTCCAGCAGATCCTCGGCTTCTCTCACCGAATAAGTCCCAACCACTTCGTCCGCCGCGATTCCCAGGCGAAGATCGTCGTGATGCCCGTCTGCCCGCAGCGAGGCCACCACGACATGCTTCGGCAGCAATCCCGTTCGGCGTCCCTCGGTCATCGCGATATCAATCAGCGGCACAATCGCGCCGCGCAAATTAAAAATTCCCAGCACATACGCCGGCGCAAGCGGCAGTTTCGTCACCAGCGGCCACTCCAGCACTTCCTCCACATCCAGCACCGGCAGGCAAAACCGCTCCCGTCCGCTGCGAAAGACGCAATATTGCGATTCCGGAGTCCGTTCGACGCCCGGGTCCATCGCCTCCAGCAGTTCGCCCAGTTCGGCGTCTGCGGGTATCGGCGTCAATTGGAATTCTTCGCTCATGCCTCTTCTCTTCGAAACTCCGCTATGCGAACCGGCGTACCGCTCGCAAAAGTTCTTCCCGCGTGAATGGCTTGGTCACATAGCCGTCCGCGCCTTGCTGCTGGCCCCAATACCGGTCGCTCGCCGTATCTTTCGACGTCACCAGAATCACCGGGATCGAATTGAACTCCGTGCTGCTCTTCAACTCCCGGCAAACCTGAAACCCGTTACGGTCCGGCATCACCACATCGAGCAGAATTACGCTTGGCCGCTCCATGGCAATGGCCTCTTCCACCCGCTTGGGGTCGTTTAAGCCCACCGGCCAATAGCCTTCCGGCTCGAGCAGACCCTGAATCAGCTTCACCTGGGCTGGCGAGTCGTCAACAATCAGGACTTTTTTCTGCACTCGCATTCGCTCCGCACAGTTCTCCACGACGGAAAATTGCACGTCGGCGGCCACCTTTGGGCTCTTCTTAGAGGCTGTTCTATGTTTTTCTATGTGATTGATATAAAGCGGGTTACCTGATTAGCCAAGGGCCTTAGCGCCGCGGAGTCGGGCTCGAATTCACTTCTTCTGTCTCAACTTGCGATTGCGTCTCACCCTCTTTCAGCTCGCTCGCCAGGGATGAGAATCTCTGCATTACCTCGTTGATCCGCAGCGCCATCGTATGGATGGTCTTGATCTGCGCCAGCGACTGGGCCGACAGCCCTCCCGGCTCCAGCAATAGCAATTCCGCGTTTCCCAGCAGTGAAGTCAGCGCGTTGTTCATGTTGTGCTTCATGTCGTACATATACCGGCCCAGCGTCGCCTGGTTGGCGTATTGAGCCGCGTGCCGTTCCGCCTGTCGCGCCAGCTTCAGCGCTTCGGTTCTCCGCAGGGACTCTCCCGCCAGCAGCAACACCACCTGCGTCCAATCCTCGCGCAGAGGCACATGCAGCAGTTTCGGATATTTCTTCCGGAGCAATCCTAATTCTTTTGCTTCCGATGGCGCGCACAAAATCAAAGCAGTATTCGGCTCCATGGAACGCAACACATCCGCGAGTTTTCCGTCTTTTAACGGGCCAATGACGATCAAGTCCTGCGAAGACGTATCCGCTTCCTTCCAGAATTCGCTGGTCACCACGCAGATTCCCGGGAGTTGCCGCTCCACTTGCCAGCAGGCTGTCAGCAACCGGGCGAATTCCACATCGTCCGTCAGAATCAATACGTTTGTGTTTCGCAAGAACCCTGCTCCCTGACCCGTTTTCCCGCTTGCCACGCCTCGCAACTGCGAACTAAAGTTTTTCGCCTTCGTCCAGCGCCGAAAGCAGCCGCTTCGTGCTGATTCCCAGATTCACGGCAGCTTCCGTGTCCTTCGCTTGCTTTGCCGCTTCCACGCGTTCCTGCAGGCGCGAGACTTCCACGCGCGCAATCGTCAGCGCCCGGTCCAGCCCCGTGGCGTTCCCGGTTTCTTTCGCGTGCTCCAGGTTCGACGTCAGCAGCGCTCGCGCCACAACCGCGCGCCGCAAATCTTCCGCGGCCGGCCCGTCCTCGCTCACGAACGCGGCCACTTCCCACGAAGACATCAGCAAGCGCACGGCCCCAAGCTTCACCGTGGTCATCGAACGTCCGCGTGAAGGAGGCGCTGAAATCAGCTGCTCCCAGATCTGCTCCATGCAAGTTTCAAAATCCAGAGCGGCGCTCGCGCTTTCTGCCTGTTTTACTGCGCCCGCGTCCGGTTTTTCCTTCGCTTTGGAAGCCGGCCCCGCCGTTTGTGTGTTCGGAACCACTTTCTTGCTGGGTGTTTCTGCCTCCGGAACAATCGGCGGCGCCGGCGTCTTGCCGAGTACCTTTTCCACCGCCCGCTCCACATCCGCGCGCAGTCCCAGCAGTTTCTCGAACGCCTGATTCACCGTTCGTTCCGTATATTCCTTCTGAAATGGCTGCTTCCACTCGTCGGTCATCTGCTGCAGCTTCTCGACCGGCTCCGCTTTTCCCAGCCCGACGCTATGGCAATCAATTGTCTTCGACCCGGCGTGCTGCAGGCTGCTCAGGCCCGAACGGATGAAAATCAGGTCCGCGTGCATCAACTCGATCAGCGTCCGCCGCATCAGGAAATTGAAACGGATGAACGCCAGCATCGCCGAAGGATCGTAGAACATCCCACCCGCGGTCTCTTTTACGCGACGGCCCTGCTCGATGAAGTTTGTCTGTAGCATGTCCCGCAGGCTCTTGAACCCCCGCAGAGCGTGAATCATGTTCTCCAGCGGCTCGCACCACGGCAAAGGAGTCGAATCCACTTCGCCGAATACCGGCCGGAGCACATTCGCCACGTCCGACAGCTCGATCTGCTTGTGATAAATTTTCGGTGGCGCGGTCAGTGCGAAATATTGCACCAGCAGGAAGTCGGCCTTGTCCCGGTCTGTGGTCGTCTTCGAGGTCTTCCGCAGGTGCCGCATAATCAGGGCTCTCAGCCCGCTTTCGCTCGCATTCAGCGTCGTCATCTGCAGCAAGTGCCGCAACTGGTGCACCATCACCTGCTGGTCCATCACGTCCAGCCATTTCAGAATCTGGCTGAAAAGATCGGCGTCCACCTTCTCCGGCAGAATCCGTTTGTTCTGCGCAATGGGAATTTCCATCTGCAGTTGCTTTGCAAGCGCCACGTAAATCGGGAAGACCGAGCGCAGTTCCTCCCATTGTGCCTGCTTCGCCCCGTCCGCTTTCGCCGGAGCCGGCAAATTCAATGTGGTTATCGTTTTATTCACGGTTGCCTCATCCATTCGCAGCGGCCATCCACAAACCGCACCGCGACTGCTTTGCGCCCTTCGTGATATTGCAGCGCAATCACGGTAGCCTCTGCTGAACGCCCCCCTCCGTTACCCGAGATATGCACCCGATCCGCGAATTCCAGCGGCAACGTGCTCAGGAAAATTGCATACTCTTCCGAGCCGTATTCCACCACCGCGGATTCCTGTAAACGCGCTGCCGAACTTCCGGCTCTCACCGGCGCGACCCGCACCGCAATCCGCACACTGGGAAGGCCGGGAAAAAAACGTGCCAATTGCTGTGCACATCCCAGTTCGTCGGTCGTCAGCGTCATTGCTTGGTTCAGCCCCATCAACCCTGTTCTCATCCCTGCCGGGCTCTCCTCGCGCGCGGATACACGTGTGAGGCGAACCCAGACACAATGTCCCAAGCAGGGAATTGCACGCCGAGCGCCAAAAACATTCAGGCTTTTCTGATTTGCAACTTCAAGAAAGGAGAAGGCTTAGGATTTTCCTTGTTCCTATCTGCTAACCACATGTCTCACGCTGAAACGTTCTCGTCTCAGCTTTTCGTATCCACACAACTCTCGCTTTGAGACTTGCCGCCCTACATTTCTCCCGCTGCGGCTCCCATCTCTTCCTCTTTTTCGTCGCCGCGCAGGCCAATGTTGTATCGCTTCAGCTTGCGGTAAAGCGTCGCCCTGCTGATGCCGAGCATTTTGCCGGCCAGCGCTTTGTCTCCGTGCGCCTGCTCGAAGACCCGCAAAATCGTCATGCGCTCCATTTCCGCTAGCGCAGTCGTGGACAGCGAAGCCGCGTCCGCCGCTTCCGCACTGTTCCCGCTCGCCGGCTGCTCGGTCCGAATGGCCGGCGGCAGGTCCTTCACGTCCATCACTTCGTGATCGCCCAGCGTCACCGCGCGCGCGATGCAGTTTTCCAGCTCCCTGACGTTTCCCGGCCAATCGTATTGCAACAGGCTTTTCATCGCCGCGGCTGTCACCTGTAAATGCCCGTTCGGGGCGTAGCGGTTCAGGAAGTGGTGCACCAGCATCGGAATGTCAGACCGGCGTTCCCGCAGCGGCGGAATGTGCACGGTCACCACGTTCAACCGGAAATAGAGGTCCTTCCGGAAGGTTCCCGCGCGATACGCCGCTTCCAGGTCGCGGTTGGTCGCCGCCATCACCCGCACGTCCACGTTAATCTTGTCGTTGCTGCCCACTGGACGTACTTCCTTCTCCTGCAACACGCGCAGCAGCTTCGCCTGCATCTCCAGCGGCAATTCACCAATCTCGTCCAGGAAAATCGTTCCGCCATTGGCCGCCTGAAACAGTCCCGCTTTCGTCTTTGTCGCCCCGGTGAACGCGCCCTTCTCGTAACCGAACAGTTCGCTTTCCATCAGCGTTGGCACCAGCGCTCCGCAATCCACGGCCACAAATGGCATCTGCGCCAGCGCTCCGCGGAAGTGAATCGCCCTCGCAACCAGCTCCTTCCCCGTGCCGCTTTCCCCGGAAATCAAAACGGGCGTCCTGGTGTCCTTCAGCCGCGAAATCATCCGCAGCACATCCTGCATCCCGGCTGAGCTCCCGATGATTCCGTCCAGGTTTTCTTCTGTGTTCACGCGCTCGCGCAAAAACGCGTTCTCGTTCACCAGCCGGACTTTGTCCGCCATCCGCTGCAGCAAAAGCCGCATCTTTTCCACGCGAAAAGGCTTCTCGATGTAGTCGTACGCGCCCAGCTTCATCGCATCCACGGCCGATTCGATCGAACCGTGCCCCGTCATAATCGCCACTTCAGCGCGGGGCAGTACGGCTTTGATCTGCTTCAGCAGTTCCACGCCGGTCAGGTTCGGCAGCTTCAAATCCGTCAGCACCAGGTCCGGCGGATCCGTCTCCAGCCGCGTCACTGCCGCTTCCGCGCTCTCCGCTTCCTGGCACAAAAAGCCAAGCGATCCGCCGATCGTCATGCAGAGCTTCCGGATGCTCTGTTCGTCGTCAACCACCAGTATTTTAATTTTCAAATCGTCGCTCATGGTTTCCCGAAGGTTTTCTCCACCATCGAAATCAATTTCTGAACCCGAAAAGGCTTTTCCAGGCAGGGAGTCGGGCTGGACGCCAGCAACTGTTGCGTCTCGCTGTTCGCCGTATCCCCGCTGATCAAAATAATCTTGCTCGCCATCTGCGGCCGGTTCTTGCGGATCCATTCGTGCACGTCCGCTCCGTTAATACTGCCCGGCATGCGGATATCTGAAATTACTCCGGCGAATACCCGTTCTTCCAATTGCTGCAATCCCGCCGCTCCTGACGATGCCTGTACAACCTTATATCCACGCCGTTCCAATGCCGCTCGCACGAACGCGCTCACCGAAGGTTCATCCTCGATGACCAGGATCGCCGTTGCCGTCCGCGGCGTAGCCGTCGCGCTCATCGTCCCGCCTCTTTTACAGCAGCCGCCAGGGAAGCCTCTGTTGCGGCAGGCAGCCTGACCACAAAAGTGCTTCCGCTCTCGCCTTCATTATTCCAGCAAAGAATCTCCCCGCCATGTGCGCGGACAATTCCGTAACAGATACTTAAGCCCAGCCCCGTGCCTTTGCCCGCTTGCTTCGTCGTAAAAAACGGATCGAAGATTCGCTCCGGGTCCACCACTCCCGTCCCGTTGTCAATAAACGCTACTTCGATATCGTCCTCCGCCCGGCGAGTGCGAATGCGGATCCTTCCGTGATTCCCGGACTCCTGAATCGCGTCATAAGCATTGTTCAGGATGTTCAGGAACACCTGCTGCAGCTGCTGTGCATCCCCGAGTGTCGGGCTCAGGTTCGCTTCGAAATCCTCGCTGACTTCTACGCCGTGGCTCGAAAAATCGTAGCTCCGCAGCTTGATCGTCTGCCGCAACACCGCATTGACGTTCACCGGCTCCTTCTGCGCCGGCCGCTGCCGCGCAAAGCTCAGCAAATCCTGCACGATTTCTTTCGTTCGCTGCGTTTCCTGCAAAATAATCTGTAGATCTTCGCGCGCCGCAATCGGCATCTCTGGATTTTCCAGCAGCAGGTCGGTGAATCCCAATATTGCCGCCAGCGGATTGTTCACTTCGTGCGCCACGCCCGATACCAGCCGCCCGATCGTCGCCATTTTTTCCGCGTGGGCCAGTTTTGCCTGCAGCAGAGCTGCATCCGTGATGTCCGTCATCACCACCACCACGCTGTTTACCTGGTTCGCTTCGTCGCGCATCGGGCTCAAGCTGATCGAAAAATGCCCCAGCGAACCATCCGCGCGCCGCGCCCGCAATTCCAGGTTGTCCACCTGTTGCCCGTGCGCCGTCGTCTGCAGCGCCGCATCGAAATCACTGCCGTGCGAACTCTCCACCCATTCCACCAGCCGGTGCCCGATCAACTCATCTTTCCGGTACCCCGCCTCATAGCAGCGCCGGTTTGCATAACTGATCAATCCCGCCGTATCCAGCACCAGAATCATGCTCTGCGTCGTATTCAGGATCTTCTGGTTGAAATCGCGCTCCCGCTGCAGTTGTGACTGGAACATCTTCTGCTCCGTCACATCCAGCATCAAACCGCGAATCTGCACCACATTCCCCAAAGCGTCACGCACAGCGCTGATGTTTTGCAAAGTGTGCAGCAGCCCGCCGTCCTTCTTTCGCAGCGTCTCCTCGTAGTTTCGCAGCGCCCCGCGCTCCGCGATGGCGCTCACCAGCCGCGCCTTTGCCGCCGGTGTCGGATACAGATGCGCGCTCACATCCGCCCTCAGTAACTCTTCCGCGGACTCGTACCCCAGCATCCGCACCAGCGCGTCATTCACATCCAGGAACTGCCCTTCGGGCGTGGCAAAAAACAATCCTTCCTGAATGCTGTCAAAGAGCTCGCGATACCGTCTTTCCGCTTCCCGCCGGTCGGTAATATCCTTCAACACGTGAATCGTGCGCGATTCTTCTTCGGTCGCCCCGCGCGTCCGCGATGTAGAGACGAGAAACGTCCGCCCCGCGCTTGTCGCAATGTATTCTTCCCGAGCTTCGCGCGTATCGCGGCAGAAGGGGCAGGGAAGCGCGCTTCCCGTCTCCGCAATATGCCGCAGGCTGCTGATCGGCTCGCCCACCAGCGCCGCCGGCGGAATTCCCAACTCCGTGGCTAACGAGCGGTTCGTTCGCACGATCTTCCAGGCTTGATCGTGCACCGCGATGTAATCGCTGATCGCGTCAATGTCCTCAACCCACTGTTTCTTAGACCGCTCCAGTTGCGAAAACCGCCGCACCTTCTCCATCGAAAGCGCAGCGTGGCTCGCAAGCGCCGCCAGCAATTTTTCCTCGGCCCGCGAAAAGCCGGCCGGCTTCCTCAGCAGGCAGAGCGTCCCCATCAGCTCTCCATCGCTCGCGTAGATCGGATAAAACGCGATGTTCTGGCCCGTGCGGACCAGTGGAAGCACTTCCAGTCCGGGGCGCCGGCGCCTCAGGCCTTGTACCAACCACTCCCGTTCTTTTTCGTTTGCCGGAAAATCGCTGGAACTCGCGTGAATCTCCACGCGGCTTCCCACAATCTCGCCCACTCCGGCCCATTCCGCATCCAGCATTTCCGCTGCGCGTTCTGCAAATCGGCGCAGGAATTCCGGCAGCACCCGCGAATTCGCGGCTTCCACTACCAGTTCCATCAATTCCTTGGAATAGTCGTGCTTCGGCCCTCCGGAAATCTTCCGGCCAGAAGCAGCCGCAGGGCGGCGCGCAGGGATGCTCTTCCGTTCACGCATAGGGGCTTAGGGGCTGTGCGCGTCTCAAATTAAGAAACCACGCATTTCCACGCTACTCAGCAATCTCATTCTGAGTCAATGGAACTTCGTCCTGCTGACACGGATTCGTTACCTCGGCTGGGCTCCGTTCTCTCGCACTCGTCTCAGCGTGAGACCCAAGCTGTCGTTCGACCGGTTCCCTGAGACATTTTCGCTGCCTCATTGACCACCCCCAATTTCCCGCGCACGCTGTAATCAGTTAAAACAAAAACATTTACCCGCTCCCGACTCGAACTTTCGCTCATCTTTAATTCTTCTCCAATCATGGCATCGGACTTGCCTTCTCCCTCGTGGGGTACTTTCCCACCTGAGGAGGGTGTGGTTCATGCGATTCACTTGGAGTAAGAAAGTTCTTGCTGCTGCGGCAACGGCCCTGTTCGCCGTTTCGCTCGCGTCCGCCCAGCAGACTGTCGTTGAAGAAGGCAAGCGCAAAGTTAAATCCAAAGTCCTGCCGGCCACGCCGGAGCTTGCCCGCCGGATGAACATCACCGGCAAGGTCAAGATCGAAGTCGTTATCGCGCCCGATGGCCACGTGAAATCATCGCGTGCCATGGGTGGGCATCCTGTTCTTGTCCAGTCTTGCCAGGATGCGGTCAAGGAATGGAAATTCGAACCCGCGCCGGAAGAAACGACGCAAGTGGTGGAATTCGACTTCAAGCAATAACGCGGCGCCGCTCGGCCGCTCTTTTCGCTCAATTCTTTGCAGTCAGTTTTCGATTTGGGGTGTGGAGGAAGTGACGCAATGACCATCAAGCAACAACTCTATCGGGGCTTCGGGGCGATCTTGGTGATCCTCCTGATTCTCCTTTGTGTCGACTCGGTAGCTATCTACAAGACAAGCACGGCCCGCACAGAAGCCTCCAACACTTTGGAAAGCCTGCGCACCATTGGGGACGTCCGCTACCAGATCATGCAGAATCGCCTGAATCTCAATAATTTCCTGCTCAGCGGTGATCCTCGCGATGAAGACAAGGTCAACAAGGGATTTGCCGAGCTTGCCGATCTCGTAAAGCAGGGAGAGTCCAAGACCAACAACGAGTTTCTGCACACCGCGCTCATTCAGGTGGAAAGCACGGAAGCAAGCTGGGCCGACAATTTTGCCAAGCCTCTCCTGGCCAAGCGCCACCAGGTGGATTCCGGTGACGCCACCGTGTCTGACCTGCAGATCTTTTACCTGCAGAAAGACCCCGCGTCCTGGTTGACGAAGTCCTCCACCGTGCTTGATCAGGCGATCACGGACATTGGTAAAGCGCGCGATCAATCCGAATCTGCTGCGACCGTTGCCACCAAGGTTAGCTTCGGCATTGTGGTTTTTGGCACCCTATTCGCCATCGGCTTCGGACTCTTCAAGGCGGTCCAAACGGCCCGCTCCATCACCGAACCTCTCCAGCACCTCATCACCGTCGCACAGGAAATCGGCAACTCCGGTGACCTCGACCAGAACATTGATATTCACCGCAACGACGAAATCGGCGCCCTCGCCACCACCTTCAACAACATGGTTGCCTACCTGAAGGAAATGGCCAGCGTTTCGATGGCTGTCGCTGAAGGCGATCTCGCCGTCGAAGTCACCCCGCGTTCTAAACGCGACACCCTCGGCAATGCGTTTGTGCGCATGTCCCACGGCTTGCAGGAAATCGTTCGCTCGACGCGTGACAGTGCTTCTCAGGTTTCCGCCGGGTCCAATCAAGTTGCCGGCGCCGCCGACGAATCCGCCAAGGTCAGCGTTCAGGCCTCTTCCGCCATCGAAGAAGTCACCAGCACCATGCACGAGATGAGCATCAACGTGCAGAACGTCGTCAAGAACACCCAGGTGCAAGCTTCCAGCGTAGCGGAAACCTCCGCTTCCATCGATCAGATGGTCACTTCGATCCAGCGCGTCGCCGACACCGCGAAAGTTCTTCTCGACATCGCCAATCGCTCGCGCGAGGAAGTCGTCACCGGCATCCAGACCATGGAGAAGACCACCGACGGCCTCAACCGCACCAACAAAGCCATCCAGTCCTCCGCGGAGATCATCAACATTCTCGGCCATCGCGCCGACGACATCGGCAAGATCATCGAAGTCATTGATGACCTCGCCGAGCAGACCAACCTGCTCGCCCTGAACGCCGCCATCGAAGCTGCGCGCGCCGGCGAACACGGTCTGGGTTTCGCCGTCGTCGCCGACGAAGTCCGCAAACTGGCCGAAAAATCCACGCAATCTACAAAGGAAATCGCCGACCTCATCCAAAGCATCCAGCGCGAAGCGCGCCAGGCCGTCGAAAACATGGAGCACAGCACCCGCATCGTCGAAGAAGGTCTCAGCCTCGGCAACGATCTGGGCAGCGCCCTCCACAAAATTTCCGACGTCGTCACCGAAGTCTACAAA
>DASSGJ010000012.1:0-3066 GCA_035693545.1 Candidatus Acidiferrum sp. | reverse complement strand
GACAATGACCGGGCGACCGCTCTTTCGCGATGAGGCCAGCTTCCGGGCGCTGCACACCCAGCGGATCGTCTCTTACCAGCTTGCCGATTTTCGCGTGGACAGTTCCGGAGAAGCCGCGATGGTCGTCGCCGAAATTCTTCGCCGTGGGATTGCGGGGGTTCCGGCGGCGGATCTCGAAGCGCATCTTGAGCTCGAAAAACCGAAATCCTGAGGGGGTTGCATGAGGGTTAGTTTCCGCCGAAATTCGTTAGGCGTTTCCGCTGTGTTGGTGGCGCTCGCCGTTGTGCTCGGCGTCTCCGCGTTCGCCACGGATAAGAAAGCGGCGCCCGGCTCGGTGTTTATCGCCGATAAGGGAAAATTCAATATTCTTCTGGATGGGGCCTCGATCGGGCACGAGGAGTTCGAAATCGAGCCTTCCGGCAACGCGTGGACCGCCAAAGGATCCACTTCCATGAAAACGCCGGATGGAAAATCCGCGAGAGTTACCGGCACGCTGACACTGCAACCCGATGGCGCTCCGCTAAGCTACGATTGGTCGGCGCAAACGGACAAGTCCAATTCTGCGCATATTCTATTCGTGAACGGGGTTGCGAAAACCACTTTGCAGATGCAGGGAGCGGCTCCCTACAATCAGGACAACAGCTTCGGCTCGCCGCTTATAGCGGTTCTGGACAATAACCTTTACCACCAGTTCGAGCTGCTGGCGCACATCTACGACTGGAACAAGAAAGGTGCGCAGACGTTTCCGGTGCTCATCCCGCAGGAACTGACGCCGGGTACGATCTCTGTCGAATTCACCGGCACAGCTTCGGCCGCCGGAAAGTCTTATGAAGGCCTGAAGGCAACTACTTCGGATATCGAGATTCTTCTGTACCTTGACTCTGCCCACAAGCTTATACGCCTTGAAGTCCCCTCCGCCAAAGTAGCGGTCGTCCGCGAATAATTTAATCGAGCAGATCCGGCTCGTCGCGGAGGATGCGGGCGAGAAGCGGCTGAAACTGGAACCATCCGGCGAAATGAGATCCCACTTGGCCCCGGGTGGCAGTCGCATTGGCATGATCGATCTTTACCGGCTCGCCGGCCGCTTCGGCGAGCAACTGGGCGTGGCAACTGCGGTCCATGGTGATGAACCACCAGGCCGCCTCTTCGACCGTCTCGCCCACGGTGAGCAAGCCGTGATTCCGCAAAATTGCGGCCTTGTGCGGGCCAAGGGCTTTAGCGATCCGCTCTCCCTCGGACGTTTCGTACACCACACCTGTGAAGTCCGCGAACAAGCCGTGGTCTTCGTAAAAAGCGCAGGCGTCCTGCGTGATGGGATCGAGCAACCGCCCGAGTGACGCCCAGGATTTTCCGTACATCGAATGCGCGTGCGCAGCGGCAACCACGTCGGGGCGGGCGGCGTGTACTTGCGAGTGAATCGCAAAGGCGGCTCCATTGACGGGGTGTTTGCCTTCGACGACCTGGCCGCGATGGTTTACCAGAATCAGGTCCGAAGCGCGGATTTGGCTGAAATGCATTCCGAACGGGTTCACCCAGAAATGATCCAGGCGCTCGGGGTCGCGGGCGGTGATGTGGCCGGCCACTCCTTCGTCAAATTCGAAACGCGAAAAGAGGCGAAACGCGGCGGCCAGCATGCGCTTGCGATGCAGGCGCTCCTCGGCGGCGGTGGCAAATTTAGGTGGTTGGGGAACGTTTGGTGCGCTTGCGGGTGAGCCTGGCATTGCGTCCTCCAGCGTGGGGAGATTGGAAGCTTACTTCGTTTGCAGCCAAAATGCGACGCGACACTGGAATTAACTCTCGGCACCATCCGGTCGAAGCCACCGGCACAACCTCCGCCGCCAGCAAATCCTAATGAGGGATTGAAAGCGACCACTTCGGACATCGAAATCCTTCTGTATCTCGACTCCGCCCACAGACTTATCCGCCTGGAAGTTCCGTCCGCAAAAGTAGCCGTCGTCCGCGAATAACGTTACCCACTTCAACCGCTGCTGCTTCAAGAATCCGTGGCGCTCCATTTATCTGGTTAGCGCGTTGCTTTGGGGCGGGGGGCCGAAAACCAAGATGGTACTGTCTAAATTTCGTCGCTGACTGCCTTGCGCTCGCGAACCAAGATCACTCTGAATAACTTCGCGTCTCTTACATCGGAATCAGAAAGAAGCCTTTCCGGAAGTTTATCCGGCGGCCACAATCCGAGGGTTTGAGAAGGATAATCCTCAGCAGGTTTAGCAATGGGCACACGGACCAGCGAATCAGCATGAAAAGCCACACACGGCGGGTCCATTGGGCGGTCGAGCTCCACGTCGATGCCCCACTGCCCTTTCGCGTCCGGTTGAATCATGTACAAAACCTTGACCGTGCCCCGGTCAACGGTTCCTGCTCTCACCTCGGCAACGGCTTTTTTGTGGTCATGCCAATGCGTCCACAGGAACTCACGTAAATCGGTCCGCCCCTTTGTGAGTCGAAAGTGGTCCAGAATGTACGGCCCGCCGTTGTCGTATCCTGCCAGATCACTGTGCGATTTTGTGTAGCGACACCCTTGCTGTTTCTTGGCTTTGACGGTCAGTTGGGCATTGGGGGTATCGAAGTATCGGGACGTGTATTGCGATAGGAATTTGTGGGCACCAATGACCAGAACAACGGTCAAAACTGAAATCACGCTTATTCTTGCGGCTTTTTTCATCTTGGTATTTGACACCGGAATTTCATCATAAGTTCCGAACCAGAGTTGGAGAAATGTGAAGATTTGAAACTCCTGATTAGTTGTATAGCCGACGAGTTGGCGAGGTTTGGCCTGTGCCGGCAAGCGTCGGCGATTGCACTAAGGTTGGTTGTTGGTCGAGTCTGGACCGCACGGAAAAACGTGACGGCGCCCCACCTGCGGGACGCCGTTCGTCTGAGCCCTGAACCACTTACTTGAAATTTTCGTTAGCGTGCCAGGGGGCGCTGGAACACCGGCATACCTGGCCTCCGCAGCGGATATCCCTGCGGCTGACCATGGGCTTGCGCGGGGATCAGCCCATTCGAATGGCTGGCATGACCGATGTGCCCGTGCTGCCCGTTGCCATT
>DASSGJ010000011.1:0-3427 GCA_035693545.1 Candidatus Acidiferrum sp. | reverse complement strand
GACAGCCCCGAGGCGCGGCTGGCGCGCGCCGGGCATTTGCTGGATCTGGTGGTGGGACTTTACGCGCCGCTTTCCGCGGCCAGTCTGGTCTACGTGTGCAGACTGCTGAGCTATGGAGTGCCGCATCTGGCCGCCGAAGTGCGGCAACTCCAGGTGCACGCCAAATCTCGTTATGCCTATGCCGAGATTGACAGCAGGTTGTGGTTCTGGCCGCAGGGCGAGAACCCCGCGGCGATCCGGCACCAGGTCGACGACAGGCTGCGCTTCCTGGCGCCGTTCGACCCCGTGGTTTGGGACCGGCGACGCTTCCAATTGTTTTGGGATTGGGAGTACAAGCTGGAGGCGTATGTGCCGGCGCACAAGCGCCGCCTGGGCCATTACGCTATGCCGATGCTATGGGGAGAGAAAATGATCGGCTGGGCCAACTTGAAGGTGGCCGAGGGACGGCTGCGGCACGAGCTGGGCTTTTCCGGTCCGCGGCCACGCGGCAGAGATTTTCGGCGGGCGCTGGACGAGGCGTTGCAGGAGATGCGGGAGTTTCTGGGGCTGTAGCGCGTAGAAGTCCCCTCTTCAACGTATGCGTGGCGGAGAGTTCAGGCGGTGAAGGTGATGTCGTCGTAGGTTTTGTGTCCTTCGAGGATATCGCTGCCATGTTGTTCATCGGGTTTGCTGGTGGTGATGACGAAGGTCACGGGGCAATCCGCGGCGGGCTTGGCGAGGGTTGCGTAGGCGGCGCCTTTGCAGGCTTTGTTGCCGCTGGAGCATTGGGTGTCCAGAGGCTTGCCGGCGACGGTCAGCGCGAAACTCGAAATCAATTCGGTGTCGGAGATATCGAGAGTGATGTCCCACGTAGCGGTTACCTGGGCGTGGTCTTTGCTGACTTTGATGGAATATTGAAGCGACATGGGAACTCTCCGATTGAAGTTTAATAGAAATCGTTATGTTGTGTGCGACCGAAAAAAGGGGACTTAACACAGAGTGCACAGAGTAGGAGCACAGAGGTCACTGAGAAGAAAAACAAAAGACAGAGTCACTTCAGGGCGTACATCGGGCGGGTGATGGTGGGATTCAGTTCAACGACAGGCGAGAGAAAAGGAAAGAGGCGCCTGGTAGTCCCACAAGCGCCTCCCCTCTTACTGAATCAACGTAAACCGTACCTCACTGGATCACCTCCTTCTCGGCAAGAAGGCCGATGTCGACGAGTTGTCGAGTGGGGTCAGTATAGCGCGAGGGGAAAAGGGGACAAGTGTTTATTGTCAGCCGGGGATTTCCTGGGCCTGGAGTTGGCGGTCGAGGGCTTTGAGGATCCAGTTCTGGAGGACATCTCGATAGCGTGGTTTTACGCCGCGGAAAACCAGGCCGAGGCCGGAGGGCCGCGAATAAAGGACGATGGCCTCGGTTTCAAATAGCTGGCCGGCTTCGTGAATGCGGAGCATGACCGCGTGCTGGAGTTCGAAGGAAGCAGAAGTCTCGAGGAAACAGCCCATCAGGCTCAGTTCGGTCACGCGTCCGGGGAGAACGGCTTTTGGAGAGCCCTCGGGAGCAATTTCGGCGTGCGCATCGAACGAAAATCGTAGACCACGGCATTCTCGGTTCATTTTGTGAGTTTATTTTAGAGAGGAATGCACGTCGAGTAGATTGAAGTACAGGCGGGACGAATCGGGCAGCACTGTACTTTGGGACGGGTGGCCGGGAGGCGCGAATCGCGCCACGGGGCATCAGACCGGGATTGCTTCGAGGATGGAGTCGGCGGCGGCCGTGGGGATGATGCGCGTGAGCTGCCAGCCAGCGGCGGAAAACAAGGCGCGGAATTGTTTTTCGGTGCGCTCGCAGCCACTGGGAAAAATCATCATCTGGAGGTCGAGGAATTTGCCGGGAGAGAAGTCGTTGCCGGGCTGGATGACGTTGTCAACGACGAGAAGCTTGCCGCCGGAGTTGACACCTTTGCGGCAGGCTTTTAGCAGCTGGATGCAAGGATCGTCAGGCCAGTCGTGGATGATGTGCTTCATGATGTAGGCGTCGGCTCCCGTGGGAACGGAGGAGAACATGTCGCCGGAGGCGAGGGTGCAGCGATCCATCACCGGTTTTAGCGGGCCGTTTGCGGCGCCTTTGACGACGTGGGGCGCTTCAAAAAGGGTGCCGCGGAGGTGGGGATTATTCTTGAGGATGGTTGCGAGAAGAAGTCCGTGGCCGCCGGCGATGTCCACGATGGAGCGAATACCTTCGAAATTGTAGGCTTCGGCGACGGCGGGGCTCTCGATCATGGAAAGATCGGTCATGGCGTTGTTGAAGTTTTCGGCTTCGGCGGGATGCTGTTTGAAAAATTCGAAGACGGGCGCGCCGTAAATATGTTCCATGGCGGGCGTGCCGGTGCGGACACAGTGTTCGAGATTCGACCAGCCGCGGCTATGCCATTCTTTGCCGGTCATGATGGCGAAAGCGCGGAGGCTTGGGGTGGCGTCGGTGCGGAGAATCGCGGAGAGGGGCGTTTGCGAAAATTTTCCGCCGGGGCCTTCGGAGAGGACTCCAACGCAGGCGGTGGCGCGCATGAGGCGGTAGAGCGCGTGCGGATCAGCGCCGATCTGCTTGGCGAGTTCGCCGGCGGATTTGGGGGTTTCTTCGATGAGGTCGGGAACGCCGAGCCGGGCGAGACAGGAGACAGCGCCGGCAACGAGGACGCCGTTCATGATCTGAAGAATGCCGGCGTGAGCGGGCTGAGGCTGGGGTTGTGCGGTCATGTTAGCTTCACCTGGAATTAGATTTGAGGGGCGGCAGTTGCGGAAGTATACCTTGAATGGCGTTTCCTGGTTCACCTCCTTCTGTTGCACGGTTGCGAGAGTTTGCAGGTCTCGAATACCTTTTGGAAGGAAGAAGGATTTCGGCGGGGATGACAATGCCCGCCAGAAGCTAGGTAGTGTCCTAGTTTGAATGAGTGCGGACCTGAGTCCTATTTTAGGTGGGGTAGGAATAGCGATAGCCCCAAGAGGGCTGCACCGACCACAATCAGAAGAGCCCCGGCCTGAACGCTCTTTTCACTGCCCTCGGTACGGAGCCGTGTGTAAATGCCTACCAAAGCGAGCCCAGCAACAATCAGAACTGTTCCCATGATCGCGGGTAAATCGTTGATCGTCATTGCTTCCTCCTCGTTTCCGCCACTATTGCCGCTCTTACGGCCTCACGCGCCCCGCAATGCCGCCCACATGCGGCACGGCGAGGAACCGCCGTTTGCCGTCCGGGCGCTCATAGCTCCATGCGTAGGCGCGTTTCGCTTCCGGGTGTCCGGTTGGATCGAACACCGCGACAGTGCCGTCCCAGGCCGTTTCTCCGTGTGTTCTTGTAGTTGGGTTTGAGACTGCTCCCTTTCGAACCCGCAGACGATGTCGTCGGGAGCTATACGGGGAGACTAACGAAAAAGACTCATGGGGGG
>DASSGJ010000010.1:0-30048 GCA_035693545.1 Candidatus Acidiferrum sp. | reverse complement strand
CGAACTCGCCGCCGTCCGGCGCACGCCGCTGCTCTTGTCGTTGCGCAACGCCATCCCCAATGCAGCGGCTGCGTCGTCGTCGCCTTTGAGTTTCCCGAGAGCCTCGGCTGCATCTGCGCGATCCGCCGCTTCGCCCGCGTTCTTCAACTGGTAGAGCAGTTCCTTCTTTTCTTTTTTGAACTGCGCGGATTTCAGGATCTGTGTTCCCTTATCAAACAAAACCATCAGCGGCGCGGAATCCGCCGGGAAGGTAAATACTTCCGATTCCTTCGTGACATGAATCGGATAAAGTTTCGGCCCGCTTGCCGTGGTGATTTCCACCTCCACCGGCACATTGAATAAGCCAACATGGCCTTCCCGCTTCTGCGTCTGCTTTACGGTGAGCGCCACCTGTTTCTTCGCTTCGTCATAGGCGTAGCTCAGCTCAAAAACCGGCGCGCCCGCTCCGTAAATCCACTGCTGGAAAAACGCGTCTACGTTGGTATTCGTCGCTTCTTCCATTGCTTTTGTCAGGTCCGACGTCATCACGTTTTTCCCGCGATTCACTTCCAGGTAGTGTTTCAGCCCGGCATAAAACGCATCCTGTCCGAGTTGCCTGCGCAGCATGTACAGCACCCAGCCGCCTTTGCCGTACGCGTTGCCGTCAAATTCCTCCGACTCCTCAAAGTCGTAGCGCACGATAGGCTTGTCGTAGAGCGAACGCTGGGCGAACCATTGCCGGGCGCCTTCCCAGCGGTCATAGTCGGCAATGTCCTTGCCGAAATGCGATTCCGCCCACACCGTTTCCATAAATGTGGCGAATCCTTCGTTCAGCCAGATGTCGCCCCAATCCTTGGTGGTCACCAAGTCGCCGAACCATTGATGCCCCAGTTCGTGCGAAATCAGCGGATCCTGGTTCTGCTCGTACTCGGGTACCAGCTTCGGGTTGCGCAGTGAATCCGAGGTATTGGTGGTGGCGCTGGAATTTTCCATGCCGCCGGCGACGAATTCGTCCACCATCGCCTGCGCATACTTTTCCCAGGGATATTCCACGCCGAGTTTCTTGCTGAAAAGCTCGATCATCGCCGGCGTGCGGTTGTAGTTCGGGTTCAACCGGTCGCCGCGGTCCTTTGGCGCATAGTAGGTGACCGGAATATTCCGCCAGGCGTCCTTCACCTCCACAAATTCACCAGCCACGACGGTGATGAGATACGTTGAGCTGGGCTGGGACTCGCGCCAGGTCCAGGTCTTCATGCCGTCGCTCGCATCGGACACGCTCAGCAATTTGCCGTTCGAAATCGTCAGCCAGTTCGCGGGAACCGTCAGAATTGTCTCGGTGGTCAGGCGATCGTTCGGGTAGTCGTAGGTCGGCAGGTAGTAACGCGTGTCTTCCGATTCTCCCTGCGTCCAGATCTCCAGCGGCCGGTTCGGATAATCTTTATCGGGCAGTATGAAATAGAGGCCTTTTGCCGGCGTCCCGTGATATTTGATTTCGACGTCGTATTTTGCGCCGGCCTTTGCGCCCTTCGGCAGCGTCACCACCAATTTGCTGTCCGTGGTCGAAAATTTCGCGGCGCTCTTATTGATGCGAACGCTTTCGATCTGGAGCCCAACCGAATCGAACCAGATGGTTTCCAGGCCGTCGCGCAACAGGTTAAGCGAGTGAGTGACGTCGCCAATCACTTTTTTCTGCTCGGGCTGGAACCGCAGCGCGATCTTCGAGTGCTGCAGGTCATAGTCTTTGCTGCGCGCATGGGGTTCATCCGCGCGTAGTAATCCCGCGCTGCTCACCAGCCACACCGCACAAAGGATTGCGCCGGCAAATGTCGCCCGCTGCCAGTTTCCAATATTCCGCCTGATCATTCCGCGTGCTCCTTAGGTTTTCTTATGAATCCAGCAATTCCAGATGAAGAATCTTGTGGCCCGCATGTTCCAGCGTTTCCACCGCCACGGGAATCTCCTCCTGCTGCACCAGCAGGTAGTCCGTGTCGTACGTCGAAATCACGAAAATCCCCACTCCCACGCGCGCCAGCGGATTCGCCAGCGACGCGACAACGCCAACCTCGTCAAACGCGAACGGGCCGTGCACCTTCAGCATCCGCCAGCCGCGCGAAGCATTCAGCTCGGCCGGAACGCCGGCCTCCGCAGCCACCACGGAAAGCTCTTCCAGCGTGCGCGTAACAGACAAGAATCCCGATCCGTTGGCCCACGCCGGGATAGCCGCGTCGCCGGGAAATTTCACGATCGCGTAGAGCCCTTCCGTCACAGAAAGTGTCAGTGTGCGATTTACGGGCGGCATGCGGCGCTAGAGCAGGCTCCTCGTCGTGCCGCCATCAATGGCCAGCGAAACTCCGTTCACATAGCCCGCTTTTTCCGAAGCAAGAAACGCGACGACGGAAGCAAACTCTTCCGGCGTGCCCAGCCGTCCCGCGGGGATTAGTTTCTTCCAACCGGCAAATATCGCATCGGGTGTCGCTCCGGTGCGCTCGGCCATCATTCCTGCCAGATCATCCAGCCGGTCGGTACGCGTGTAGCCGGGGCAAATATTATTCACAGTGATTCCGTGCGCCCCGTATTCGTTCGCGAGGGTGCGCACCAGGCCGGTCACTCCGGCCCGTAGTGAATTCGAAAGCAGCAACCCCTCCACCGGCTGTTTCACCGAATAGGATGTGATGGTCAGGAATCGCCCCCACTTGTTTTTCTGCATCCGCGGCAGAGTCTCCTGGGCAAAATACACCGTGCTCATTAGCAGCTGATCGGTCCAAATGCGCCAGTCTTCAACCGTCGTGGCGCTGAACAGTTTAGACGGAGGCCCGCCGGTGTTGGTGACACAAATGTCCACCCGCCCGAAGCGTGTTTCGACATCGCCAACAAATTTCGAGACTTCCGCCGCTTTGCCAACATCCACTGCTTGCCAGAAAACCTCGCGCCCAGACGCCGCCTGAATCTCAGACGCCGCGGTCTTCAGGTCTGCCGCCGTACGCGCGCAAATGGCAACTTCCGCGCCTTCGCGGGCCAACTCCTCCGCCACCGCTCGGCCCAGTCCCTTGCTCGCCGCTGCGACGACCGCCACGCGCCCGCGCAAACCCAAGTCCATCCCGGCCTCCCAGCCCAAACTTCAATGTTCTCTTGAACGGCGGAGACCCGTCAAATGAGGCCTATTCGATTGGACGCTCTCCGGAGTGAGGAAGGTTGTGAAATAATTCCTCTCGCTGGCCCACTAACTTTTTACTACTTTCAGACATCTCTTCGACCAAAGAATGAGGTTCACATGAATGTAGCCGACTTTCGCCGAATCGCCCTCAGCATGTCTGGCGCCGAGGAAAGTTCGCACATGGGTCACCCGGACTTTCGCGTGGACGGCAGGATTTTTGCTACGTTGGCTTCCGCGAAACAAGGTTACGGCAACCTGATGCTGTCTGTGGAGCAGCAAGCCGCGTTCGTCGAGGAGATGCCGGAGATCTTTCTTCCCATCCCCGGCGGCTGGGGTCGCATGGGCTCGACCCATATCCGACTCGCGGAAGCCAATGAAGATGTGCTGTATGGCGCGCTGCACACGGCATGGAAGCTGCGCGTTGAGAAAAATAAGAAGTCGAACAAGAAGAAACGCTCGCCCAAAGCTGCCGCGGGAATTCCAAAACGAAAGGGCAAGAGACGTTGAGATTGCTTTCTTGCCAGACAAGGGACCTGGGTTCGAAGATTTGCGCTGCGAGAGCGGCGCGGACTAAGATGCGGGGTAAAGTAATGCTCGCTCCTCAATCGTTCCCACAGGAGGTACGCATGCTTCGCCTTCGAGTTCTGACAATTCCGTTGGTCGCAGCTTTCTTCGCGGCGATACCGCTTTGCGCGCAAATTGGAAAAACAATCATCGTTTCAGCGGGCTCCGAAGTGGACCACCAGCTTAACGATATCAACGCCGCAACCGACCCCGCGGCCAAACTCAAATTGATTGACGCTTTCTCCGCCGCGCATCCGGACGGCGACCTGCAAATCCTCGCCGACGAACAGTACGTGAACTACTACCTCAACGCCAAGCAGTACGACAAAGCTTTCGAGTATGGCGACAAGCTTTTCGCGCTCGACCCCGACAATTTTTCGAACGCCGTCAACATGGTTCGCGCCGCCAATGAAAAGGGCGACACCGACCGCCTGTTTGCGGCGGGGGAAAAAACCTCGGGAATTCTGCAACGGTTCAAGGCGCAAACTCCTCCGGCAGGAACCAGTCCGGACGCATGGAAAGCCGAGCAGCAGCAGAAGCTCGAATCGGTAAAGGACAATCGGGATTACATTGAGCAGTCGCTGATGGGTGCGGCATACCAGCAGAAGGACGCAAATAAGAAAGCAGAGCTCCTGGTGCGTTTCGCGAACCTTTTCCCCGATTCGCCGAATGCCGGGCAGGCCTTGGGCGCCGCTGCCGTCACTTACCAACAGGCGCAGAATCGGCCGAAGATGCTGGAGACCGCGAAGAGCGCGCTCGATAAAGATCCGGACAACATCGGCATGCTACTCCTGCTTGCGGATGACTACAGCGAGAAAGGCGAGCAATTGGACAAGGCCGAAACCTACGCCAAAAAGGCCGCCTCGCTTTGCGACAGTGCAAAGAAGCCCGAGGGCGTCAGCGACACCGATTGGCAAAAGCAGACGAATCTGCAGAAAGGTCTCGCCTTCAGCGCGCTCGGCCAGATTGATTTGCAGAAAAAACTGAATCCCGCGGCTGTGGACAGCTTGACCAAGGCTGCACCGCTGCTGAAGGGGAACGCCGCAGTCTACGCACGGAATCAGTACCGGCTGGGGTTCGCTTATCTGAATGTCAAAAACACAGCGGGAGCCAAACAGGCCTTCACCGACGCTGCTTCGGTGGACAGTCCGTATAAGGGACCTGCGCAGGACAAGCTCAAAGGCATTGCCGCGGCCAAGGCTCCAGCCAAGAAAGGCTCGTAAACCCTGCAGAACCATGGGCGAACGCGGCGGTACCACTGAAACCTTTGGTCTCGTCTATACTCTAACGGATAGCTAAACAACCATCACAAAGCAGCCAGGTCCCATGGGAACCACGCCGCAAGCTGGCGGCATCCAATCCATGCGGGCTGGAGAATGTAAGGGGGAGTCACATGCAGGAAATTGCTACATTTGGCGCGGGATGTTTCTGGGGCATCGAAGCCGCGTTCCGACGCGTCCCGGGCGTATTGGACGCCGCGGTTGGCTACAGCGGAGGGCGCACGGAAAATCCCAGCTATCAAGACGTCTGCACCGACACGACCGGCCACGCGGAGGTCGTGCAGGTCACGTTCGATAGCGAAAAGCTGAGCTACGATCAGCTGCTCGACGTTTTCTGGACCATCCACGATCCGACGCAGGTGAACCGCCAGGGGCCTGACTATGGCAAGCAGTATCGCACCGCGATTTTCTTCCACTCGCCCGAGCAGGAAGCCGCGGCGAAGAAATCAAAGCAGGTGCTGGAAGCCAGCGGCAAATTGCGCCGTCCCGTCGCCACGGAAATCACCGCCGCGGGGCCGTTCTGGCGCGCCGAGGAGTATCACCAGCGCTACCTTGAAAAGCGCGGTGCGGCCAGTTGCCACATTTAATCGGCAGTTTCCACTGGCGCCGATTCGCTCATCGTCCACAACCTAAAAAAGCTTGTCATCCTGAGCGCATCCGATAAGGATGCGCGAAGGATCTCAACTGAAACGCCTGCATGGAGTGTCAGTTGAGATCCTTAGGCTATCCTCGTCGGATAGCCTCAGGATGACATTTTCTTGGATTGAGCGACCGGGGTTTCCTCCAACGTGGAAAACGCCCGAACCCCAGGCGGCCCGGTCAGTTTCCTTCACTCAAAATCTTCTGATACGCGGGCACGGTCAGGAACTCTACAAACTGCGGCGAACGGATTAAATCGCGCATCAGCTGCGCCGATTTCTCGTACGCCGCATAGCGGGCCGCGTCTCCGGCCTGTTTGGCTTTGGCCAGTTCCTCGTCAATGATGCGGTCGCAAATAGCCACGTCAATCTTGCGGCCATCCTGCAGGTGCGCGTTCTGGTGAATCCATTGCCACAGTTGTGCGCGGCTGATTTCGGCGGTTGCGGCGTCCTCCATCAAATTGAACAATGGAACGCAGCCCGTGCCACGCAGCCAGGCTTCCAGGTAGCCCAGGCCGACCGCGATGTTCTGCCGAAGACCTGCTTCCGTAATCTGGCCTTTTGGCACTTCCAGCAAGTCCGCAGCAGTGGCGGTGAAGTCGGAAAGCTTTTTGTCGATCTGATTCGGCCCCGGCATCAGGCGGTCAAAGATTTCATTGGCCACGCCGACCAGTCCGGGATGCGCCACCCAGGTGCCGTCGTTGCCGTCTCCGGCTTCGCGTTCCTTGTCGGCGCGCACCTGCGCAATCGCTTTTTCATTGGCTGCCGGATCGTTTTTAATCGGAATGAACGCCGCCATGCCGCCCATGGCGTGAATATTCCGCCGGTGGCAGATCTTGATCAGCAATTTGCTGTAGGAGCGCAGAAAATGCGTGGTCATGGTGACCTGGCCGCGATCGGGCATCACGGTCTTCGGATCGTGGGAAAATTTCTTGATGAAACTGAAGATGTAATCCCAGCGGCCGCAATTCAATCCGGAAGAATGTTCACGAAGTTCGTGCAGGATCTCGTCCATCTCGAACGCGGCGAGGATGGTTTCGATCAGCACCGTGGCGCGAATGCTGCCGCGTTTTACCCCCAGCGCGTCCTGCGAATGCAGAAAGATATCGTTCCATAGCCGAGCTTCCAAGTGGCTTTCGATCTTCGGCAGGTAAAAGTACGGCCCGCTGCCGCGCGCCAGCAGTTCCTTCGCGTTGTGAAAAAAGTACAAGCCAAAATCAAACAGCGCGCCGGACATCGCCGTGCCATCCACCAGGACGTGCTTTTCGTCCAGATGCCAGCCGCGCGGGCGCACCAGCAGCACAGCGGTCCGCTCATTCAACTTGTAATTCTTCCCGGTGGCCGGATCGGAGTAAGTAATCGTCCTCCGCACCGCGTCTATCAGGTTGGCCTGTCCTTCGATCTGATTCGACCAAGTGGGCGTGTTCGAATCCTCAAAATCCGCCATGAACACTTTGGCGCCGGAGTTCAGCGCGTTGATGATCATCTTGCGATCCACCGGCCCGGTGATTTCCACGCGGCGGTCCATCAGGTCGGCGGGGATTGGCGCCACAGTCCATTCCGACTCGCGAATGGATTTCGTCTCCGGCAAAAAATCCGGCTTCTCGCCCGCGTCCAGCCGCTTCTGCCGCTCCGCGCGCGCAGCCAGCAGTTCCACTCGCCGTGGGTTGAATCGCCGCTGCAGCTCAACGATAAATTCCAGCGCTGCGGGCGTGAGCACCCGGCCTTGCTCGGAATGCGCCGGAGCCAGAACCTGCAACCCCTTTATCGAAGACGAAGGACTAGTCATGGTTTGTCACCAGTTGAACAAGAGAATGCCCCACGATAATACCGCAAGAATTTTTGCGTGATACACGCCATTCTTGCAGGCTACGTTGTCTGCCCTGGCGGACGCTAGCGTCATGTCGCTTTAACTTGTACGGGCGTTGCCTGCTTGGCCTGCATTAGCCCATGATGGGAATCCCGGAAGTTTCGCGATGGATAACGCCTCCAAATGTCCGGTCAGCGGCAAGCGCAAATACGCCACCCAAGGCGCCGCCCTCGCCACCGCCAAGCACCAAGTCGCCACCGCCAACGCGCCGATGGAACTCCGCGCCTATCGCTGCGACTGGTGCCACGCCTGGCATCTGACGAAGAAAACAGAAAACTCCGGCAAGGATCGTGGATAGACCGCCACGCCCGGTGGCATCGCAAACTGAGTGCAAGATGTTCTTCAGGGAAGCAGGTTCACGATAGCGGGGTGTAGCTCCCAAATGGTTGCTACCTGTGCAGAGCCGCGGTTATGGTCAAAGTCTTCGAATGCCATGCCTGTAACTTCCACGGGCAAAGCTTGGGGCAGCTCACCTCCATGCTGGGAGTCGAGCCTGAAGCCATGCTTCGCCAGTTGCGACTGAGCACTCTGCCGGGCAGCGCAAAATTCGCTGTCCACGGGAGTTTCCACGATCACCCGGGAAGCGCTTTTATCCGCCGTCTGGGAGATTTCGAAATGTACATCACAGTCCGCACCATTGACGCTGGCTTCCTGGAGAAATCCCGCGGCGATATGGAAAACCTGCAACTCCCGCCCGGTGCGAGGCGCGGCAGGGTCAACAAAAGCATCCTGCGTCCAGCTAAGCATGGTATCCACGCCAATTTCCTGGGCGGCAATAGCGGGAATTGGGACGTGCTTCGCCAGATGCCGGAAATCAAGAATATCCGGCTCGAGCGGAATGCATTTGCAGAGATCCTCGGGACTCGGCTGCAGAACTCCGTAGCTGCCGCCGTTGCAGCCGGCGGACAGTATTCCCATCATAATCACACTACCTATCCATGAACCAAGTTTCATTGACCATGCCTGTTTGTCGAATGAACGCACGGCACGAAAAAGATCACTGCGGAGGAGAAGTGCGTTTCCTTACCTCGGGAGACTCCATGCGTAGTAGGTCAACAACGCTCCTGCGGCGATGACCCCAAGGATCATAAGTGCAATCTGCAAATGCACAATTGCCAGCCCCCTGCGTTCCTGTACCCAGTGTCCCATCGCAAACGCTCCCGTTTTAAGGCTACGCCTCGAGAAGCAGGGGGACTGTTCACTTTCGAACACTCCACCGCACAAGAAAAACGTCGGCGGGATCATTCGCAGATAGAGGGATCTCGTGCGCATCACTGAAGCTCAAACCTATTGCCGGCCAGGCCACTGGATATTGGACATCTCGACCTCTCGACTCCCTTCTTGACTTTCCTCCGCTAAGAAGGTAATTGATGCCCTACAGAAAGGTTCGGCCGGGCAAGTGATACAGAATTTCGAAGTCTCCGCGCGTTCACCATTGCACGATTTCGAGCGGGCAACATCGCACGATCGCTCCTTTTGGAGGATGGATGATTACCTGGACGCAAGTGTACGATCCTCTTGGCCACTGGTGGCTCTCGACCCTGGTGGCCGCGCTACCGATCGTGGTACTGCTCGGGTTGCTCGCCGGCCTCAAGGTGCGGCCACACTGGTGTGCCATCGCCGGGGCCACGACGGCCGTTCTTTGCGCGATATTTGTATTTGGAATGCCTACTAAGCTGGCGATTACCAGCTTCCTCTACGGCGGCGCGTTCGGCCTGCTGAAAATTGTGTGGATCGTCATCGCAGCTGTCTTTCTCTACGACATTTCCGTCGAAACCGGCCAGTTTGAAATCATGAAGCAGTCGGTCGCGACGATTACACCGGACCGCCGGCTGCAGCTGCTCCTCGTGGCTTTCTGCTTCGGTGCCTTCATTGAAGGCGCGGCGGGCTTCGGCGCTCCCGTGGCGATTGCCGGCGCATTTATGATCGGGCTCGGGTTCAAACCGTTCCACGCCGCGGCGCTGAACCTGATCGCCAACACCGCGCCTGTCGCCTGGGGCGCGATCGGCACGCCGGTTCACACGCTGGCCGTCGTCACAGCGCTCCCCGAGAGCGATCTGAACGCCATGATCGGCCGCATCCTGCCGTTCACCGCGATCCTGGTGCCCTTCTGGCTGGTTCGTGCCATGGTCAGCTGGTCGGAAACTTTCGAAGTGCTGCCCGCGATTCTCGTCGTCGGCCTCTCTTTCGCCGGTATGCAATTTTTCTGGTCCAATTACATGGATAGCAACCTGGTGGACATCGCCGCCGGCGTCACCTCCATGCTCGCCACGGTCATCTTCCTGCGGTTCTGGAAGCCCAAACGTGTCTGGCGATTTGAGGACGAGCGAGCCTCCGATCTCGCAGCCAAAACTGCCGCAGCGCCCGCCGCGCCGGCAAAGCCAGTCATCGCCGACCAGATGGACGACGAGTGGGACGTTCGCAAACTGCAGCAGACTGCTCCGATTACCAGCCACACCGGGGGACAGATCGCGAAAGCCTGGCTGCCTTTTGCGATTCTTTCCATCTTCGTGCTCGTGTGGGGTCTGCCAACCATCAAGAAAGCGATGGGGAGCGCAACCACTCCCAGCTTCAAGACCGGCGGCTGGGAAGTGCCCTATCTCCACAAAGCGGTTTTCCGCGCGCAACCTGTCGTTGCGAAGCCCACCGCGGAAAACGCCAAGTTTGATTTTAACTGGCTGACCGCCACCGGCACCGGCTGCTTCCTCGCCGCGATTTTCTCCGGCATCATTCTCGGCGTAAAACCGGGAAAGCTGGTGCAGATTTTCGGCCACACGCTGTTCCGAATGCGCCACGCCATCGTGGCCATGTCGTTCATGCTGGGATTGGGGTACGTCACCCGATATTCGGGTATGGACGCGGTCTTAGGATTGGCCTTCACACGAACCGGCTGGCTCTTTCCATTCTTCGGCACCTACATCGGCTGGCTCGGCGTTGCGCTGACCGGCAGTGATACTTCCTCCAACGCTTTGTTTGGCGGTTTGCAGCGCATCACCGCCGAGCAACTCAATTTGAGTCCGATTCTGATGTGCGCCACCAACAGCGCCGGCGGCGTGATGGGCAAGATGGTGGACGCGCAATCCATCTGCGTGGCCACCGCCGCCACCAACCAGGTCGGTAACGAAGGCATCATTTTCCGCTATGTTTTCTGGCATTCCGTCGCCCTTGCTGCTGTCGTCGGCGTGATCGTGATGCTCTACGCGTATGTTTTCCCGCAATTCATCCCTCACGGTTTGACGTTCGTGCACTGATGCGGCAAGCTGCTCTGCGGGACCCCTGCCTCGGGGGATAACTCTTCTTTCCCGGAAAGGCGACCGTGGACACCCGCATTCTTCAGGAACTCCGCTCCATCGTGGGAGCACATGGCCTGGTCACCTCGCCCGAAGAGCTTCATACCTATGAATGCGACGGCCTGACCAATTTCCGCGTCATGCCGCAGGCAGTGCTGCTTCCTTCGGACGCGCCGGAGGTTCAGGCGATTGTGCGCGTGTGCCACCGCGAGCGTATTCCGTTTGTCGCGCGCGGTTCCGGCACCGGCTTGAGCGGCGGCGCGTTGCCGGTGGAAAACGGTGTGGTCATCAGTTTGGCGCGCATGAATCGTATCCTCGAAGTGGACTATTCCAATGCGCGCGTGGTCGTCGAGCCCGGGGTCATCAATCTGGACGTGACCGGCCGCGTGCAGCCGAACCAGTATTTCTACGCCCCTGATCCCTCGTCGCAGTCCGTCTGCAGCATTGGCGGCAACGTTGCGGAAAATTCCGGCGGCGCGCATTGCCTGAAGTACGGTTTCACTACCACGCATGTCCTTGGCCTGGAAGTCGTCCTCCCCGACGGGTCGCTGGTGCACCTCGGCGGAAAATGTCTGGACATGCCGGGATACGACCTGATGGGCGTTTTTGTCGGCTCCGAAGGCACACTGGGCATCGCCACGAAAGTTACCCTGCGCATTGTGAAGCGGCCGGAATGCATTCGTACGCTGCTGGCTGCATTTGATGGAACCAACGAAGCTGGCGCCGCGGTCAGCGACATTATCGCGGCCGGCATGCTTCCCGCAGCGATCGAAATGATGGATAACCTGGCGATTCAAGCCGCGGAAGCCGCCGTTCATCCCAATTATCCAAACTGCGGCGGGCTGCTGCTGGTGGAACTCGATGGCCCGGTCGCCGAAGTCGAAGCCCTGATGCGCCACGTCGACGAAATCTGCCGCAAGAACGGCGCGTGGGAAGTTCGCCTGGCAAAGTCCGACAACGAGCGCATGCTGGTCTGGAAAGGCCGCAAAGCCGCCTTCGCGGCGATGGGACGCATTTCGCCGAATTACATTGTGCAGGATGGCGTGATTCCGCGGACCGCACTGCCGCGGGTGATGAGCGAGATCGCACGCTTGAGCGCGGAGACAGGGATTCGCGTCGCCAACGTCTTTCACGCCGGTGACGGCAATCTGCACCCGCTGGTGCTCTACGACCGCCGCATCGCCGGCCAGGAGCAGGCCGCCGAAGCGCTTTCCTATCGCATTCTGGAACTGTGTCTCGAAGCGGGTGGTTCTATCACGGGCGAGCACGGCGTCGGGGAAGAAAAGAAACGCATGATGTCAAAAATGTTTGCCGAGCCGGACCTGGACACGATGCAGCGCGTACGCTGCGCCTTCGACCCGCTGCAGCTTTCGAATCCGACAAAAGTTTTTCCGACTCCGCGGCTTTGCGGCGAGAAACCCGGGGAATACGTCGCGCATCCCCTGGAAACGGCCGGAATTGCCGAGCGCTACTGACAAGGAATGACGGACACTTCCGCGGCCATGCTGAAAACCAGCTCCTTTGAAGAATCTCTCCGCTCCGTGGTCGGCTCTGAAAATCTGCGAGCCGCTTTGCCCGCCGACACCTTTAGTGGGATGCTTCCGCAGTTCGTGGCTGAGCCCGGCGATGAGCACCAACTGGCCAGCGTTTTATCCCTCGCGAACGATGCCGGGATGGCCGTTGTTCCTCGCGGTGGCGGCAGCAAACTCGATTGGGGCAATCCGCCGAAAAAGGCTGACCTCATTCTGTCCACCGCGCGGCTCGATCGGATTGTCGAACATGTCTGGGCCGACCTGACGGTCACGGCCGAGGCGGGCTGCACATTGCAGTCGCTGCAGAAAACCCTCGCGCAGCACGGCCAGCGCCTGGCCTTTGACGGCTTGTGGCCGGAACGCGCCACCATCGGCGGCGTCTTGTCTACCAACGACAGCGGAGCCTTGCGATTGCGCTTTGGCGCGCTCCGCGACCTGATTATCGGCGTCACCATCGCCCTTCCCGACGGCACGCTCGCCAGCAGCGGCGGCAAAGTCGTGAAAAATGTTGCCGGCTACGACCTGCCGAAGCTGGTCACCGGCGCATTCGGAACGCTCGGAGTGATCACCCGCGCGGTCTTCCGCCTCCATCCTCTGCCCCGCGCCGCAAAGACTTTCTCGTTCACCGCGGAAAATTTCCCGGCCATGCAGCAGCACATCCTCGCGATTCAGGATTCGCAGCTTGCTCACACGTCTCTGCAGATTCGCGGTGCCTCCGGCGAAATTCCCGCTGCCGACATCCTGTTTGAAGCCACGGACGCCGGCCTCGCCGCGCAGGAATCGCACTTACAGAAGCTCCTCAACTCAGAACGCGTGGAACAATCGCAGGAAGATAAATGGAGTGCGCGTCAAGAGCTTTGGACCTCGTCAACTGCCCAGACCCTCCTCGGCAAAATCAGCTTGCTCCCAACCGACATCGCGAAAACGCTTCAATCTCTGAACTCCCTGTGTGACGCTAGCAAACTGAAATGGCGAGTAGTGCTCCAGGCCACCGGGATCGGGATGCTGCGGCTCGAAGGGGATCCTGCGCAATTAACCGCGGTGGTGGAAGACCTGCGAGCGCAGTTGCAAACCCGTGGGGGCGCTCTGGTTGTGCTCCAGTGTTCGCCGGACTTGCGCTCGGTCAACGCGTGGGGAAGTCTCGGCGACAGTGCGGCGCTGATGCGTGCCGTAAAACATCAGCTCGATCCGAGAAAGACGTTGAATCCGGGACGTTTCGTAGAGGGAATCTAGCCGCATGGCGAACGACTCTCAGCAAGCGAATCCAGTCAGCGCCTTCGACGCGCATCATCCCCCTTCGCTGGAGCTCATGGAGAAGTGCGTCCACTGCGGCTTCTGCCTGCCCGCGTGCCCCACCTACACGCTGTGGGGCCAGGAAATGGATTCACCCCGCGGCCGAATTTACCTGATGAAGCTGGCTCTCGAAGGTAAAGCGGAGATGAATGAAAGCTGGGTCAGCCATTTCGATTCCTGCCTGGGTTGCGTCGCCTGCATGCCTGCCTGCCCGTCCGGCGTGGATTATGGAAAGTTGATTGAAGCCACGCGCGCCCAGATCGAACGCAATTATCAACGTCCGGCGTCTGAAAAACTTCACCGCCGTTTTCTGTTCGAAGCGTTTACAAAGCCCGGCCGCATGAAAATTCTGCGCTGGCCGCTGCTGGCCTACCAGAAAAGCGGCCTGCAAACCGCATTGCGCGCCATCGGCACGTTCAAGCTGCTGCCCAAATCTGTCGGCGCGATGGACGCCCTGCTTCCCACCGCATCGCCCATTGAGCCTGTTGCTGCCATCACGCCGGCGCTAGGTGAGAAACGCAAGCGCGTCGGCCTGCTCCTTGGCTGCGTGCAGCGAACATTTTTCTCTCACGTAAACGCGGCCACGGTCCGTGTCCTGGCTGCCGAAGGCTGCGAAGTCGTCGCGCCGCCTGAGCAAACTTGCTGCGGCGCGCTGTTCGTTCATGCAGGGGAAGAAAAACGCGCCCAGGAGCTGGCGCACAAGACCATCGAGGCGTTCGAAAAGGCCAATGTCGATACGATTGTGATCAACGCCGCCGGCTGCGGCTCCAACGTGAAAGAATACGGCCACCTGCTCCGCGACGACCCAGACTATGCCGAGCGGGCCAGGCACTTCGCCGCCAAGTGCAAGGACATCAGCGAAATTCTCGCCGAACTCTCCCCGCGCGCCGAACGCAAACCGCTGAAAGCTCGCGTGGCCTTTCACGACTCCTGCCACTTGCAACACGCGCAAGGAGTCCGCGCACAACCCAGGTCGCTGCTGCAACAGATTCCGGGCACCCAATTGCTGGAAATTCCCGAATCGCCGATCTGCTGCGGTTCCGCCGGAATCTACAATCTCGTCCAGCCCGAAGCCGCCACCGAACTCGGCGACCGCAAAGCCCGCCTGATCGCTCCGCTTCAGCCCGATATCGTGGCTACGGGCAACCCCGGCTGCCTTCTGCAACTGCAATCCGCCCTGGCCAAAGCCAACCAGCGTATTCCCGTGGTCCACACCATCCAACTGCTGGATGCTTCCATCCGTGGCTTGTCGCTAGATTCGCTGCGCTAGCGGCTCCCTTCCTCCAGGCGTTATTTCCTGGGCCGGGTTTGCGGTACTTGGCCGTGGCCGAGGTGAGACTTCGTCATTCGGGCGCCCCTTTTGATCGTGCTGGGCGCCCTTGTTCTGCCCGGCTATGTCATCCTAGCAAAGCAGGGTTCATTGCTGCTTCGACGACCTCCGGATATGCAGAATTCAGTTCAGGGACCCTGAACTCAGCGACGGTGAGTTGGACGCTGAGGCCTGACCGCAAGTTCCGTAGTCCTTCACCATGCTCAGGACTTGAAACGAGGGATTTGCAGAGCCGTCGCCGGAGACAAAAGTTCCCTTCAGGGTGATGCGCTCGCCAGCCTTCAGGGAATTGTCGTTGGACACGATCGAGTAAGTTTGGTTGTCCTTCTCGTTGGTCAGACTGATTCCGTTCTGAACGGATTGCGTGCAGCCGGTGACATATGCCTGCGTACTGTTCTCAGCGTGATGGCGGTGATGGCGGACAAGAAGGACTACAGCAACGGCAGCACCAGCCGCTGCGCCAACACCAATCCCGATTGCCTTGCCGGAGCCGTATCCTCCTGACGGCGCCACGTATCCGCCATTTCCAGTACCGCCCGTTCCGCCCGACCCGCCTGTTCCACCGCCTCCGCCATACTGTGCGGACGCAACGGCGCACACGGCCAGGCAAATTGTCGAAATCCCAGCAAATCTTGCTAACCAACGTGAAAGCATAATGTTCCCTCTCCTCTGATTCAGTTAAGTTCAAAATCGCAAAGCCAAATCTCTTTCAGTGATAGTGACCGGGATCTCCGTTCTTCTATTCCACCAGTCGCTGAAATCTTTTCGACAGCCAAGCATTGGTCACCGTCTTGGAATCCAACATCCTATTGTTCGACAACAATCTGGCCCTTCATGCCCCTGTGCCCGAGGCCGCAGGTATGGCAGCACTTGAACGTGTACGTTCCTGGAGTTTGGGCAACGAACTCGATGCTGGTTACTTCTCCCTTTTTGAGCTGCCAACACTCCTGCTCCGATGTGAAGACCAGTCCGGGTTTTTCACTGGATGATGCGCCGTCAGGAGCGCTGGCAATCTTGAAACCGTGATCGTGGTCGATCGCGGTGATCTTGAGTTGAACCTTGGTTCCAACCTTCACGTGAACCGGCGAGTTTGAGTATTCGTATTTCTTGGCCGTGATCTCAATGACCTGTACATTCTGGCCCGTGGCACGGATGGACTCAGGCAGCGACAGAAATGTGCCGAGTGCCAGCAGTGCCGTTGCAACGATTAACAACAGCGAATGATTAACAATCTTTTTCATGGATCCTCTAAGCCTCGCGGAAAATATATTCTCGATTTTGCGGCAACTAATTCTGTTCACTTACTTCAACGCACGATGATTCCGCCTTGATTCTGCGACTGCAAAAAACTGGACCGGGATGGGCAAGCTGATTACGGGAGCTTCGGTCCTCCCCAGAACCAGACCGAATCGCTCACAATCTGGCCAGTCCATCCCGGTTCGTTGGCTATCCCAGCAGGAGTGGGATAGAACGCGTCAGATGGCACTCAAGGTCATGCTTCGCTTCTTCAGATCTTCCGGCGTGCTTCGTCCGCTTCCTCAGCCAGACGCATCAGCACATCCACGATTCCCGTGTTCCGGTTTGTCGATGGATCAAGGAAGAGTCCGTCCTCGGCAAAGCTGACAACGGAAGCCACGGCGCCCCCCTGCTGTGTGGACGTCGGGCGAATGATGGATACCGGTCCCAGGTTCTTGTTAAGGAAGAGGGTCGGTTCGGGCATGATCAGGTTGGTCTGGAACTCGTCGGCGATGTTATTGCCGGTGGCGCCGTTGTTGGGGTCGACGCCGGCATTGAGGTTGGGAAACGTCAGGTTGCCGTCGGTAATGTTGGTCGCGTTGCCGGCCTTGTCGTGCCAGGTCTGGAAGTGCATGATTTCGCTGCCACCGATGCTGAGCAGAATGCGCAGAACTTCCAGATTAGTTACCTTTTGCGCCAGCGCGGGGTAAAGGCTGCTGCCGCCCTGTTCGATGAAGGCAAAGTGGAACCCCGCGGTGTTGGCGATCGCCTGGAGATGGTTGGAGATGTTGCCGTTGGCATCCACGCCCAGATCGGCATCGCTTAAGGGAATGGCCGGATGCTGTCCCTTAGCGAGATCTGGAACTGCGTTTTCGAAAGTTCCGCCAAAGTCCGGGTTCGAGGTCTCGCTGCGATACCGTGTCCACCAACTGGTGTCTATCGTCAATTGCTTCAAGTTGGTGAGGCGCCCTTTTTGCGGAACTCCAGTGACCTGACTCGGGGGCAGAATCGCAAAGCGGCTCAGATCGATCTGTTTTGCGCCCTTCGACTCCAGGTAGTTGTTAAGAAACCTGTGATGACTGATCTCGTCGTCAGTGTTGTCACTGATGTACTGAGGCATGTCGCCGTCAAGAACCAGAAGCCCCGTGATGTAGTCTGGAGCAAGCCCGCCGGTAAACGGCAAATCGATCGGAGAGAGACCCTGATTGGTCGCTCCGCCGAGTTCGGCGTACTGAATCCACAGGTCGGCCTCGACCTGCTCCAGGGCGCTCAGGAAAGTGAGGATTGCGATGTCACCTTTCGTGATTGGCGCGCTGTCCCCATCCCCGCCAAATGCCGCCGAAGTGCCCGGCAACAGAGCCGCGCCCATGGTTGCGGCTCCCGCCGCCACCATTCCGTTTGTAAGGAAGGTGCGACGGTTGGTGGGACGCTTGATGTTGTTTTCTGACTTCTTCATTGCTTTTCCCCTTTTCCAAGAAATTGATTTCGAGTTAATTGGACCAGGCATTTCGCCGAGCCGATTTGAACTTACCCTGATGTTTGATTTTCTGTGACTCAATCAAGTCAATTCTGTGTAAGTATTTAGTCAATTATATCTATCGTGAATATAAACCTTTGTGTAGTCACGATCGATCGAAGAACAAATCTTGCAACATCAAGTTCCGTAGCTGACCTCCCTTCCGATCCAGTTGAAATGCGCCGCTGAATAATCGAGGAACTTCAGAAATGGACGCGTATCAACTTTCCAATTTACTTGTCGTCGGAGTCGTCTTTCGGCTGCCCGGGAGTCAGAAAGTTTTCCACCACAAAGTCGGCAACATCGCGGCCCAGACGCTGGCCGGTAGTCAGGTCAAAACGGAAATGTTGCCCGCCGAAGATGCGGCTCAGCGTCGCTTCTTCGGCGGCAGCGGAGATGCTTGTGAAGGAACGTTCCACGCCTGGAAGAACTTCGGAAGTAACGTTGAAGTCGGCGCGATCCTTGTCGAAAAAGGAAATGAGCACCTCTGCCGCGGAAGCGCTTATCACCGCATGAGCGCCCGGGTAGGATGGGTCGGGAGCAGTTTTGCCGACTTCCGGGATCCAATTGGGGTCAGCTATGGTTTCAGGATTGATTTCGGGATCGGCTGCTCGAATGGCGGTCACTGGCCGCCAGAAATTGTAGGTGTATTTGGCATCGTAAAAGGCGATCACGTCATCGGCAAAACTCAGATCGAGCAAGGCAAACAACCGGGCATTTTGCGCGGTCGTCAAACCCCGCGCCAACGACAGCGTTTGCGCGATTTCGTTCCAATAGTTTTGAATGGCGCCATTCCAGAAGCGTCCCGTCAGCGCCTCGTCGGACGTGGCGGTCGTACTGTTGGCGATTCCCACGGACTTGATCTGGTTGAAAGCGTCGCTGTACGCATCGCTCGTCAGCGCCGGGGGAGGGCCGGGACGAAATTGATTGGCATTTTCCAGCGCAAACGGCGTCACACGCGACCAGTGCGTGAATTGCGGTTGAGGGGGAAAATTCGGAGGCGTCGATTGGTAATCGCCGGGGGCGGTCCCGAACACATACGGAATTGGCGAGGCGCTCGAACCATCGTTGTTTCGCGCGGCCACAATGCGATCCGCGACGCTCTGTCCTATCTGAATCCCTTCCGTCTTGGCATTGCTGTCCGGAATTTGGGCCAGGGACTGCTGCAGTTGGGCGTCGAGCGCGGCCCTAAATGCAGGATAGAGCGCAACCAAAACTTCGTGCGCTGCGGCCGCAGCCGCTGCCTCCTGGGAAGCATCCCGTGGCACGCCGGAAAGGCGGACGAGGTATGGCCTATGCTTCCGGTCGATCGCATTGACCGCGTCATAAATCGCTGCGTGCATGATCGCGAAGTTGCGGGTCGGATGAACCGTCGCTGGCTGCGCTCCGGGCGTCCGGACAATCACCAGGAGCGCTCTATTCCACTGAAGAACTGGGTTGACCTGCTGCGTGGAGGAATCTTGAGGACCCTGGTGCTTGACGTTGGCCGGGGCGCTATACGAGGTTGCAGCCTGTGCCAAAAGGCCGGTACCCAAAAGTGCGAGTCGAATATAACGGTTTAACATTCAGGGCTTTCTCCCAAGGCGTTTTCGCAGGTCGATTCTTTGGGGCGGTGACCAAAGCAAAGCCGCGGCCTCTCGCTAATACGTAACCGCTGGAGTGCAGAAAATATTCCCTGAAGACCCTGATTTCGCTATTTACCTTGAAGGAAGTGCCCGCAGGCCCCGTGCTGTTCCGCACGAGTCTTCCCACAGGGATCAAAGTCAGCCTGCATCCTGGCAGAGCGCCTTCTGGGCGGCCACGCGTTCATCGCGATGCTTTTCACGCTGGATTTCGTGCAGCAATTCGCGCAGCCGCTTTCGAGCCCTGTGCAATTGTGACTTCGAGACGCCTTCCGAGCGTCCGAGCATCTCCGCGATCTCGTTGTGTTGATACCCCTGGATATCGTGCAAAACAAATATCTCGCGAGAGCCCTCTGGCAGCTGCGCGATGCATCGTCCAAGATTTATTCGATCAATCGATCCTTCCAGGAGCAAGTCGGACGCGGCAATATCCATGCGCGACCGGGCGGTGTCATCGTCTGGACCGAAGGCGGCCTCCATGGAGATTGCGGGCAATGACTTCTTGCGCAGGTGCATCAGCACCGTGTTGACCACCAATCTGTGCAACCAACTGGAGAACGCCGATTCACCACGAAAGGTGTGAAGTTTGCGGAACAAGAGCAAAAAGGCTTCCTGCGTCAGATCTTCCGCTTCGGCCGTATTTCTGACCATTCGAAGACAGAGCGCATAGACCCGCCGGCAATGCGACTTGTAGAGGGATTCAAACATATTCGCGTCTCCTTCCTGGGCTCGCCGGATAACCTCGGAATCGTCTAGCTTTTCGTTTTCCATGGGCCACGGTGAGTCGGGAGCGCTCGTCGCGGTGGTTTCCGTGGCTGATTGTGAATTTCGTATCTGGAACCGGCGATTATCCGCGGCACGTCTGGCGACGACCGGTTTTGCTGTCCGGATGCTTTCGGCAATCATAGTTGCTTGCATATTTTGTTCCTTAGCGACTGCTCAAACTCTAAGACTTCATACGGTTTGAAATAATTCCCTGGCGCAGAGGCAATTCGGGGATGGGAATAAAACTGTGCTCATCCTGGTTATTGGGGTATGGGTGTCTTTTGTCTTCAAGCGCTGAGCGAGAAAAATGGCGGAAAAACACACAATTGAATAGCTGACTCGGTTAGCTGTGGTGGTTCTTTTTTGGTATGCACACGTGCAATAACCCTTCGACGACCTTGACATCCGCCTGGGACGGATCAATTTCTTCCGGCAAAACGTGGACGGAAAGTACATCCGGCCCGTTATCTCCCTCGCCGACATGCCTGGAATGATTGCGAAAAACGATCAAGCTATGAGTTGTCAGACTCAGAATCGTCGTTATTTCCGGATCTCGCGGGCACTGAATAAGAAAATGAAACTGAGAAGTGTCTCCATCAAAATCATCCCTCAAGAGTTCTTTCTCCGCGGCAGCCCAGTCCTCCAGGTGAAAACCATGCTGGCATCCACGCCGTTCGAAAATCTCGTAGGCGCGTCTACGGACAGTCGTGTGAATAATCTCCTGATGCCGTTCCCTGCTGCTCTCCACCGTAATTACCCAGTTGTCTAAGCACTTCCGAGCATGTCGATCCATGAGTGCACCTCGGTTCCGTCTTCGCTTCTGATTACCGAAGGCCGAGAGGTTCTATTCCAGACGCCGAGCTGGGCTGCGCCGAAAGAGATAACAAGGACACTTCGTTGCAAGCGAACTACCGGCCGCGTAGAACGCGGGGCTTCGTCGCCGGAGCAGCACTATGGTTAGTCCGACATCAAGCGGTTAAGCTGCTCAAGATCGGCAGGAGCTGCGCCGGAGACGGCACAGAACTCCAACCTGTCCTTACGCCAATCAACCCACTGAAAGCCCTGCCGGGATCCTTCGCGCGGTGAGGTGTCACGTTCCCGCGTGGGCCAGATAAATACATTAATTGGATGGCCATTATGCTCGTAGGCGAGAACGGCGACAGAACGCCCTTCCACGACATCCAGTCGCCCGCCATTGAGCGCGAAACCGGCCTCCGTGAAATTCCGGACTGGGAAGGCAAACTTAAGATTAGCGTCGAACCATCCCTTGATTATGCGCTCGTCGTTGGAGGCAATGCCGGCCATGGGCCCTGGCTGCAGGGAGCGCAGATGCGCTTCGACAATTTCTCCGGCAAGTTCGGTCTGGTAATCGTCGCTGCGAAGCCCGAGACTGACTTTCCATAATCCGATCGCGAGGAAGAGCAGGGCCGCCGCTGCGGCCGCCCAATGCCAAAGGCGAGGCTTAGACGGCGCAGCCGCTGGCGCCTTTGGGAGAACTTCAGCGTCAATTTTCCGCCGCAGTGATGCAGGGGCGGGCACATAAAGTCGAGTGAGCCGCAGTGCGCCACTCAACCAGTCCAGATCCACGAGCTCAGTGGCGCAGAAGTCGCAATGTTGAAGGTGGCGCTCGAATTCGGCAGCTCTACGGCTACTCAGCTCACCGTCGAAATATCCCTGAAGCAAAGAGTCAGCAAAGTCACACTTCACGAATGGCTCCCTTCTGTGAGGAGTTTGCCAGCGCGGAATACAACTGGCGACGGGCTCGCGAGAGCGAAGACATGACCGTTCCAATGGGAAGCGACGTTATCGCAGCGATCTCCTTGTAGGAACAGCCTTCGAGCTCCCGAAGAACAAGGACTTCCCGGAAACGAGGCGGCAGCGTCTCAAGTGCAAGGATCAGGCGCTCCCGATCATCACTCGAAATGGCGAGCGTCTCTGGTGTGCCGGAAGCCTGCACGTGTATCTCTTCGTTGAATTCCATGCTTAGTTCCATGGGGCGATTCTTCTCCAGCCAGGTGTAGCAAGTGTTGCGCACGATCTGCAGCAGCCAGGCGCGCGCGTCTCCTCCATGAAAACCGCGGAAGAAACGACATGCACGGAGCAGCGCTTCTTGAGCTACGTCCTCGGCATCGGCGCGCCCTCGCAACAGCCAACGCGCGAGGTTGAAAGCGGCGTCAATGTGGGGCAGCACCAGTTGCTCAAAGCGCTCCCGGTCTTCGAGCTCCAACTCAGTCACAATTCACCCCTGAACGTTACGACCTCACTAGTAGGAACCGCCGGGAGCGCGATTTTATTCTCTCCTCCCGTTCGCCGGGGAAATGCGGTCGCAAGGCCTGTGTGTGTGAAAGCCGGGAATAAACCGGTTTGTGGGTCGGTCTTGAATGTACGAAGCGGGTGAAATGCACGGGATAGCCCGGCCAGCGGGCCAGGACGTCCAACAGCAAAACGCAAGTCGGACATATTTCCGCGCTTCCGTTCGATGCTGCTGAAATGACCGGCATTGTCATCGTGCAGTAAGTAAGGAGAAGCCGTGCATCCGTTCGATCTCAAGACGGTACTTTTCGCGAAACACGCGCAACACGTCGTGCTGATTCATTTCCCGATCGCCTTGTTCATCATGGGCGTGCTCTTTGATTTTCTTGCGTATCGTACCAGGCGGCCCGTGCTGGCCGCGGCCGCATATTGCAATTTATTCGCCGCGGCGCTCGCAACGATACCGGTATTGATCACCGGTGTTCTCGCATGGCAATGGGAGCTCGAGGGGCAGCCGCTTAAAGGAATCCTTTTGATGCATTTGGTTCTCGGTGTCACCTCGAGCCTGCTGATCTGGATCGTGTGGCTCATTCACCTAAAAACGAAGCGCAAGCCGGGAGAGATTTTGCCGGGATACCGCCTTCCGATCGAAGCCGTGGCAGTGGCAATTCTGACCGTGACGGGCCACCTGGGTGGATTTCTCAGTGGAGTGAATGGACCAGGATAAGGAGAATGAAAATGAAAATAAAAATGAAAAACATGGTTGTGTTCGCGCTTGCAGCGGTGTCCTACACGCCAATAACAGTGGCGGCGGACAAGGATGTGTACCCAAGGGAAAGGGTGGCGGAGTTTATCGTCGAGAAGCTTGACGTCACTTCGCTGCCGGCTGCGCTCCGGCCGAAAAAGGAAAAAGGAAAGAAAACTTTTGCGGATTACGGATTCACGGCGCAGGGGATGGATGAAGGGGAAACGGTCATGCAAGCGGCCGGTGGCACTAGGAAGTTGTTGATCAAAGTTCTCGACCAGAGGCCCTCCGGAATCTACACATGCATCAGCGAGCCCGGGCAAATTCCCGGTCAGGCGAAGGTGCAAAGCGTATTTCTGCTGAAGAGGAACGGCTCCAATACGTTGTTAAAGGGGCGCGAGTCCTGGCGGGAATTTGCTTCCTGTCCGGTGCTTGGCGCAGATGAGAAGAACCCCGAGGAAATCGCGGGAGGGGACTAAGCGGCTCTTTACGGACGCGCGGTTCGGCCGTCCATCCGTATTTGGCGGTTTAGCGAGTGTTCCGGCGTTTCGGGTTGGAATCAAAGTTCAAGGAATCTGGTTTACCTGAGATCAGGCGAAGGAGGAATCATGGCTGACTATCAAATGACTCTAGTGGATCGCCAGAGAGTCGCCAGAGGTACGATGACTTTTTGGTTTGACACGGATGGAAGCGACTATGACTTCCGAGCCGGCCAACATGCCGACTTTGCCTTCCTGCACCCGCCCGCTGGAGACGAAGGCGACAATTTGCGCACCTTTTCTCTCGCAAACTCTCCTCATGACAAAGGCTTGGTCATGATCGCGATGCGCATGAGGGAGACAGGTTTCAAGAATGCTTTGATGTCCGCTGCCCTTGGCACCAAGTTCAGGGTGAGCCGTCCAAGAGGATCGTTTACCTTGCATAAGGACTTTGCCAGGCCCGCGGTATTTCTTGCGGGAGGCATCGGCATTACGCCGGTCCGCAGCATGCTGGACTGGGCCGCGCAGGAACGGATGCCCCACAATTTATATTTGTTCTATTCGAACCGCGAGGCAGTGGACGCGGCGTTTCTGGAAGAATTGGAAGCCTTAACCATGCAAAATCCCCGCTTTACTCTCATCCCAACAATCACCCGGCTGACATACTCGGCGTGGCGCTATGAAGTAGGGCACATCAATCGGCAACTGCTCTCGCGTTACTTAACTGGGCTCAATAGGCCTGTCTTCTATATCGCGGGACCTTCGGGAATGGTCACTGCTATGAGCAACCTGCTCCGTTCCCTGGACGTCAGCGATGACGACGTGCGGACAGAAGAGTTTGGTGACTACCAGGTGGCCGAGAATCCTGTGCGGGCGAATCAAATTCCCCAGAGGTAGCGCATGAATGCCCCGTTCGCACACCCATGCTTATCTTTTCGCAGGCTCCACTAGGTTAGAACTGAATTCATTTGCTTCACCCGCGCAGAACTGAATAGAGACGAGATTGCCGCGTCCACGGAGATCCTGCCCGCTCCAAAAATCAGCACGATCAGGGAAACGACCAGAAACGCGAATGGGGCGGCGGCAGTGAACTTGTCTGGATCAGAAAAGAAAGAGAACAGTGCTTCGCGGTCTCCGATGACATAAGCCATGGTCAGGTTTACGGTAAGTACCAGACCTGTGATCCGGGAAGCCAGGCCCAGAGCGAGCAGAATGCCGCCGAAGAACTCGACGCAGGCAATGAAGACGGCCATTCGGGCGGGCATTGGTAATCCGAGAGTGGTGAAATACTCGGCGACGTTGGCCAGGTGATGAAGCTTGCCCCAGCCGCTTTGAGCAAGTTGCCAGCCCCAATAGAGCCGAATTAACAGAAGGAATGGAGATTGCAAATAAGAAACCAGAGTGAAAAACTGACAATGCCACTGCAGGGCTCGCGGGATTAGTTTGCTCATGATTTGCGGCTATGCTCTTTCTTCGCGGACTTTCTTACTGCTCGCCTTGGGCAGGCAAAACCAGCCGAGAGCCGCCCAGGTTTGAAACGAATGTTGAACAAAATCCGCGCGGCCGGCTGCAGGAATGGAACTCTTCCGGAAGGCCAATTCGATGGCGCGTTCGACCGTCTTACCGCTCCGAAGCGCATTGAGGAGCACGAACTCTTCCCGTTCGATGCGGCGAAAATAGACGGAGAAATCCAGACGGTGGACCGCTAGAAAGATTTGGGCGGGTTCGAGTTTGGCAACGGCGCGAACCTTGCTATGTTTTCTGCGTTCATGAACAGCGTTGCTCGCCCTATCCGGCGTGTCGTGCGTATGTTTTACTTCCAGGAGCAGGTCGTCCACCGGATAGTGCAACTCAAGGAGTTGCACGTAGGGTTGGATTCCCAGTTGAAGTTTGGCTGCATCCGCATCACGGAGATCCTCAACGCGAAGAGGAGGATTTGCCTGGCCATCGAAGGCTTCGATGTCTGCCCATTCGAGGCGCACCATATCTAAGGCAAGCACGCGCCTGCCGGTTGTCCAGCGAGGATTTTGGCGCAACCAAGTTTCCATTTGCGCGCCCAGATTCCTCAACGTGAAGGAACGCGAAGGACATTCCGTAAGGTAGGCCTTGCACATGGCTTCGAAACGACGCCCACCGAGAACGGCTCGCAAACCGGGAAAGTCCTCGGCCAGGCTGCCGAGGACACGAAACCAATATTGGCGATTGTAAATTTCCAGGCGTTCGAAAGAAGTCAGACGGTCATTCGGCTTGATGTACCGGGCGGCGTAAGCGCTCATGCGTCCGCCGCCGGGGGCCTTGCGCTGCATGCGTTCAGACCGCGTGAGGCGTTGCATCACGGCGCGGGCAACGGCCCGCTGGAGAGCATGGAGCTTCATACCGCCACCGCCAGGGATTTGCCCGCGAGGAAGCGGTTGGCCTTCAGGGCTTCCCTGTGAACTTCCTGAAAAGAAGGGATGCTATCGTCCCATTCGAGAAGCGTCGCGGTGTGCCCGGCGCGCTGGATGGCTCTGTCGTATAGCTTCCAGACGGGGTCGATCACCGGATGGTCGTGCGTGTCCAGAATGTACTTCTGAAATTTCGAATGGCCGGCAATGTGAATCTGTGCCACACGATCCGCTGGGACGCTGTTGATGTATGTCAATGGATCGAAATTGTGGTTTCGGGATGAGACGTAGATATTGTTTACGTCCAGGAGAATGCCGCAGTCGGCGCGCTCCACAACTTCGTTGAGAAACTCCCATTCGGTCATCTCGGACACATGATATTCGGCATAGCTGCTGACGTTTTCGACCGCTATTGAGACTTCGAGGAAATCCCGGACCTCTCGAATCTTCTGCGCCGTAAGCTTGGCCGCCTCAAACGTGTATGGCATCGGCAGCAGGTCGTGGGTATATCTCCCATCCACGCTGCCCCAGCAGAGATGGTCGGAAAGCCAGGGAGTATTCGTGCGCTTTACCAACTGCTTCAACCGGCGGAGGTGCTCGCGATCGGGCTTATCCGCCGATCCGAAATACATGGAGACCCCGTGTTGCACGACTTTGTACTGCTCGAGAATCTGATCGAGGATGTGCAGAGGCCGTCCCCCATCGATCATGAAATTCTCAGAGATGATTTCAAACCAGTCCACGACGGGCTTGCGAGAGAGAATATGGTCGTAGTGCGGAGCACGCAGGCCAATGCCTATCCCGTAATCTGTAAACCCATTAAAGCGATTTCCCGGCATATCGTTTGGACTCCTTTCTTGAAGAATAGAGGGCCAGGAGACGTCTCCCAACCCTCGCATCGGACTGTGGGTGGTTCCAGTCTATGCCGCGGGTGGCTTGGAGCCATCGGTCGCACAGCCGCCCTTGCCCTTGCAAGAGTTCTTGCCTTTGCAACCGTTGTCGCCTGTCTTGCAGCCGCCCTTGCCCTTGCAGGAGTTTTGGCCTTTACAGGCATGCTTTTCTTTAACCGTCTTGTCGTCTTTCTTGTCCTGGTCCTGGCCCAGAGCGCTGAAAGAAGTCTTCAGCGAGGGGAGCAGAGTCGAGGCCTTGGTTGCCGGAGCGGTCCCGGCGAACAACCCCGCGAACGCCGCGCCAGCCAGCAGAGCCTTGGTTGTCTTGGTCATATTGCTAGTCTCCTGTCGATTAGAATGAGGAACCAAGCCGTGTCGGGACGCTATATCCACCGTGGGCATCGCGAAACAAGCCACCCGGCTTGACCAGACTGGCCTCCGTTGCGATTTCGGGTCGGATTTTAACGTTTTGACAAGGATGCTCGGTCCGCTAATGGGAGTCTCGAGACGCTCGAAGGTTTCAACTTATCTAGCGGGGGGCGGCGGGATTTCGCGTACCACCCGAAGAAGTGGTGGTTATGACAGGGACAGCGGGTCAATTGAGACGCTGGGCAATCAGGCAGTTGACAGAGAAACCGGAACCCCCAGTGGGGTAGTTACCGGAACGGAAGAGAATGACCTCAATAATTTTTGACCTGGCGTGAAACTTTTCTTTTGCTCATAACTCACATTGAGCCAGGCCGTTGAGTCAACAAGGCAACGGCCTTCGGACTTCGCTGTAGAGTGGTGAACCTGGAAATATTCGGGTTTTTGGCTTGTGTAACGCAAATCTTGTTTTGCTAGGAGCACAGAATGGCAGACGTAAAGTTAATCGTGATCTATCCGCGCCCCAAAAATGTCGACGCTTTCGAGAAGGTCTATCAGGAAGAGCATGTCCCGCTGGCCGTTGCGAAACTGGGAGGTAAGACCAGGATCGTCGCCACCAAGATACTCGGCTCACCACAAGGCACCGCCCCTTTCTACCGGGTTGCGGAAGTTTATTTTCCTTCCATGCAAGCTCTGGAGGCGTGCGCGGCATCTGAAGGCGGCCAGGAGGCACTCGCGCACGCGGTGAAAATCTCGTCCGGGGGACCGCCAATTTTCCTGGTAGCAGAGGAAGAGACGTTCACATTCACGAAAACGGTAAACGCCTAGCCGCAAACCGATTGTCAGCTAGGCGGCAGCCACGGGAAGCAATCGCAAGCATAGGTACGAAGGGCGAAACCGCGATCAATGCGTAGATGGCTCTCGAACGGTTAAATAGCGATCCACGCGATCCGTAGTCAACTTTTGCAGGGCGCCAGACGGCCAACGGATTTCGATCGTTGCAATGACCGACTCGCCCAAGCCGAAATGGACCCGGGGATCGTTGGAGGACAGATAGCTTCCAGCCGCGGTGGCAAATCGCACCTGACCGTTTACCACGAGCTTGGCACCATACCCGTCGCGATTACTTCGCGTTCCCTCCAGCGCGATGCCGATCCAATGAGCCTTTCCGCCGCGATTTTGGAAAACAAGCGGCGAACCGCCGAGCCTGGTCGTAACAACATCCACCCAGCCGTCGTTGTTCAAATCCCCAAAAGCGGCTCCCCGCCCGGCCATGGGTTCCGAGCTTCCCGCATCCGCCCGTTCGAAACGGCCACCATGATTAAGCGCCAAAAGTGGTGGCTCCAGATACTGCGACGTGGAGTCGTATTTTTCGACGTTGTCGAATACATGGCCCTGAACAACAAAAAGGTCTTTCCAGCCATCGTTGTTGAAATCCTCCAATCCCACTCCCCAACCAGAGACGCTTCCGGACAAGGCACCGAGTCCCGCTTCCAGCCCCTGTTCGCTGAATGCGCCGCGGCCATCATTGTGGAAAGCCACATAAGGTTGATGGGGCAACTGCGTGACTACAATATCGGGCCGGTCGTCATTGTCGTAATCTTGAAACACTACACCCATGCCGGAGAGCATTTTCCCATCGGCGGTCAATGCGGCGCCCGCGTCCAAGGCCACTTCGCGGAAGGTGCCATCGCCGTTATTGCGAAACAAAAACTGGTTGGTTACATCGCTCGCCACAAACACGTCGGTAAAACCATCGTCGTCGTAATCCGCAAAGGCCACGCCCAAAGAGTGCCCTTTGATCGCCCCGATTCCTGATTTTTGGCTGACATCCTCGAAGGTGCCGTCTCCCCGGTTGTGATAAAGGATGTTGGAAATGGCGGGAAATTCCGTAGGCGGGCAGTACATGGCATTTTCTTGAGTGCCGCAGGTTTTGCTGTTCGCCACGCTCCAATCGAGATAGCGGGTAACGAACAGGTCGAGGTGGCCGTCATTGTCGTAATCGAAAAATCCGGCAGAGACGGACCAGCCTCCGGCGGCGACCCCCGCCTTTGTGGTGACATCCGTAAAAGTACCGTCGCCATTGTTGTGATAGAGGATGTTCTTCCCGAAGTTGGTCACATAGATATCAGGGTAGCCGTCGTTGTCGTAGTCTCCGACAGCCACGCCCATTCCATAGTTGCCGTCGTCCACATTCGCTAGCCCGGCCTGCTGGGTGGCATCGGTGAAGCTGCCGTCTTTGTTCTGGCGATACAGGCGGTTCCAGTAAGAGGGCTCATGGCGGTCGAAGTTCGGAAGCCTGGGCAAAGGATCGCGGACACGGCCCGCATTCACCAGAAAAATGTCCAGCAGGCCGTCGTTGTTGTAATCCAACAGAGCGACTCCGCCAGGCATGGTTTCGATCAGGTATTTTCTGGAAGTCCGGGACTTACGAAGGATAAAATCAATCCCTTTGGGGACGCGCACGTCAAAACATGGAGCGGGGCCTGGAGACGGCGTTTGCGCAAGCAGGCTGACCGTGCAGAGCAGGGCCGGCACGCCGGCTTTGGTGAGTCGTGCGAAGGGCAATTCGAATCTCTCTTTGAAGTTCACTGAGTCAGACTGCGCGAAATCCACTTCCGGCGCAAGCGAAGCGGCCGCCGCGGCGCCTTCAGTTAACGCGGAGAATTTCGAGGTCGCTGCCTCGCGGATCGTCGTTCAATTCCAATGTGAGCACGTGCCGGGCCGGATCGACGGAATCAGGCAAGGCCCCCGCCTTCTGCTTTAGCGTGATGCGGGCCGCAGGGCTCTGCCAATCGTAGACTTCCAGATGAATGGTCTTCCACCAGGGAAGATAGCTGCCTTTGCGCTCACCAACATGTA
>DASSGJ010000009.1:0-6335 GCA_035693545.1 Candidatus Acidiferrum sp. | reverse complement strand
TGGTCGCAGTACCGGACGCCGGTGGAGGGGTTATATTTGTGCGGTGCGGGAGCGCATCCGGGAGGCGGAGTGACGGGGGCGCCGGGAAGGAATGCGGCGAGGAGAGTATTGAGTGATTGGAAGAAAGGGAAGTAAAGGAAGTAAAGGAAGTAAAGGAAGTAAAGGAGGTAGAGGAGATAAATGAGGTAAAGGAAGTAAAGGAAGTAAAGGAGTGGAGGTAGTTCGTGGAGAAGTTTATAGAGACGGGTCAGTTGAGGTCCTTCGGCTATCCTTGTCGGATAGCCTCAGGATGACAAGTTTTCTTTATAGGTTGAGTTGAGAAGGCGATTGAGAGGTTAGGACGGTGGAAGCGGGGAAAAATTCGGGGATGGAGAGGTCGCTGCCGAGCGGGTATTACCGGACGGGAGAGATTTTTGCGTTGGAGAAGGAGAAGATTTTTTGCAGGGAGTGGTTTTGCGCGGCGCGGGAGGAGCAAATACCGGCGTCGGGCGATGTGCTGGTGCTGAATGTTGCGGGTGAGAGCGTGATTGTGGCGCGGACAAAAGAGGGGAAGATCGCGGCGCACTATAACGTTTGCCGGCATCGAGGGTCGCGATTGTTGCCGGAGCCGGGGGAGGAAATTCCCGCGGACATCAAATTGAATGGCGGGGTGCTGGGCGCGAATGGGATTCGGTGTCCTTATCATATGTGGACCTATGCGCTGGACGGGAAGTTGCTGAATGCGCCTTATACGAGGGAGGCGGAGGGTTTTTGCAAGGAGGAGTTTTCGCTGTATCCCGTAGGGGTGGAGGTTTGGGGCGGATTTGTTTTCTTGAATCTGACACCGGAGGCGGCGGCGCGGGAAGGGCGAACGTTGCAAGCCGCGTTTGGCGACGCGATGGAGCGGGTGAGGCGCTACCCCTTGGGAGAGTTGCGAACGGCGAAGAGGATTGAATATGAGGTTGCGGCCAACTGGAAAATAATTCTGGAGAACTACAACGAGTGCTACCACTGCGGGGCGGTGCACCCGGAATTGTGCGACGTGGTGCCGGCGTTCCGGCAGCAGGGTGGCGGGGCGCTGGAGTGGGAGCGGGGGATTCCGCACAAAGAGGGGGCGGTGACGTTCACGTGGACGGGGAAGACGAACCGCGCTGCGTTCGCCGGGCTGGATGAAGATGAGAAGGTGCGGCACAAGGGTGAGCTGATTTATCCGAATTTGATGCTGAGCCTGGCGTGCGAGCATGTGGCGGCGTTCACGTTGTGGCCGAAGGCGCCTGACCGGACGACGGTGATTTGCGATTTTCTGTTTCATCCAGACGAAATGAAGAAGGCTGATTTTGCGCCGGAGGATGCGATTGAGTTTTGGGACCTGGTGAACCGGCAGGACTGGGAGATTTGCAAGCGGGTGCAGCAGGGCGTGGAGTCTCGAGTGCATGAGTTTGGGTATTACGCGCCGATGGAAGATATGAGTTTGGATATACGGCGGTATGTGCTGGAGCGGTTGAAATAAAGGTACTGGAATGTTGTATAGCCGGTAACCTCCCCTCCCCCCTTTTTCTGAAAGTGTGTGATTTCAGGGAGGATGAAGTCGGCTGTTTTGATAGAGATTTGGATGTGTTGATGATGCAGGAGTTGCGGCCCGCCGATGCGCGTGTACTGGGCGTTAGCGGAAGAGTTACGTGGAGCTGCTAGGGAAGGGTTGTGGTTTTTGGTTCAGCCTCAATCGTCTTGGGCTTGGAAGTATCGGGTTGAGGTGAAGCGGGCTGGGGCGGAGCGAGGCGGAAGCCCGGGTTGACCTGCGCAACGCCGACTGCGGTCAGTTTGTCCAAGTTTTTCCAGCCGATGGATTGGCCAAGTTCGCGATGGGTGCCGGGAATAGTTTGGATCATGATCTGGGCGAGGTAGGCGAGGGTGCGGGCGGTTTTTATGTCGAAATCGCCAGCGGCCACGGAGGCGTAGAGGCGGCTGAGAGAGGCGGTGAGGGAAGTGTTGGTGACGAAGTCCGAGGGCAGGCAGGAGGCGATCCGCTTGCCTGCTTCGATGGCGTCGTCAATCTGATCGGCGTGCTGCTGGTGAAAATGACAGAACTGCGAGGATTTGTTTTTCTTGAGCATGCGGCATTGGCGGCCGTCGGCGAAGAGGAACGAGCATAGGGACGCGCGGTCCCGAGTGGTTTTCGAGGACATAGGAATCTCCGAAAAATTTAAAGTTGGGAAACCTGGCGGGAGGGAAAGAATCCGGCAGGCGGACTTCTCCACGGAAGAAGTATGGGAGGTGTGTATTTATTTGTCAAGACAAAAATAAGGCACGGAGGTAAAGGAGGTAGGGGAAGTAGAGGAGGTAAAGGATGAGGAGGGAAAGTGGGGCGTTAACCGGCACTTGGGGTTGCGTCGCGGTCGATGCCAAATTTCGCATCGACCAGGCGATGAATCACGGCAAAGATTATGGCGGTGGTGACACCGAACATGAGCATGCCGTCGGCCGCTTCGATGGGTGCAAGCAATCTCCACCGGGCCGATAACACTGTGGTGCTGTCTCCGAGCGTTGTGTAAGTGTTGCCCGAATAAAAGAATGCGGCGGTGAAGCTTGAGAACTCACCGCAGAGAACGAACGAGAGGGCCCAGAAGGCAATCTCCACCAAATGAGCGGAAAGCGCGACGAGCGTAAAGACCATGACCAGGGCGAGGTCCCAGAACCAGAGGCCGGCCCGGCCCTGGGCAAAGTGGAAGCGAAGGGTTTTGACGATGGTGGGAGGAATCAAGGAATGAACAAGGACGGTGAGCAGAGTGGTCACCGCGCCGACGATTAGGGGAAGCATTTGGAGTATTAGATACGCGGGAGCGGGTTTGGATGCAGCCTCCTTCGCGGCGAAAGGCGCGGCTACGGCGGGCAGGCGGCGGGTGGCGGTGTTCCGGGGCTTACAGAAAAGGCGCCCGCCTCAGAAGGCGGCCGCTACAAAGGACTGAGTAACCCAGGAGGGCCGGGCGAGCCCGGCCCCTACAAAGATTGGGAGCTTGACGGATGGGATGGGCGACTGCGGCGGAGGCCGAGGTGGAAGAGGAGGAATCCGAGGGCGACGAGGGCGGCGGTCGAGCCGAGGAGTTTGGCGAGGTAGAGGAGTTTGTGGGGTTCTTCGGTGGGAGGGATCAGGGAGAGGAGGGTGGCGAAGGCGGCGGTGAGAAAGCCAATGAAGCCGAGGGCTTTGGACGTAAGGGAGCTAAGGGAGGTAAAGGAAGTAAATGAGGTAAGGGAAGTAAAGGAGGTAAAGGATTCGGAGGGGGAGTTGAGCGGGGCGTTTATCGGAGTGCTGGAGTTGGTGGGGAGTTGGTCGGGGAAGTGGCGGCGGTTTTGCAGGCGGATCATGGAGGCGAAGAGGAACATGAAGGGGACCATGGTGATGACGACGGCGATGGCGACGAGGATGTTGTAGGCGCCGGCGACGGAAGAGCCGGCTTGGCCGAGGAAGACGAAGAGGATGCCGAAGAGTCCCTGGCTTAGGACGGAGACCCAGGGAGTCTTGAAACGCGGATGGAGTTTGCCGAAAGCGGCGGGGAGGTACCCGTCGAGACCGGCGACGAAAGGTAGACGCGCGGCAGCGGCGAGGTAGGCTCCGGCGGCTCCGATGTTGCTGATGACGATGAAAAAGGCGGCGAAGGCGGTGATGCCGTTGAGTTGAAGGCGGGCGGCGGAGTGGGCGACGGCTTGGGCGAGGCCGTCGAGATTGGATGATTCGCTGCTGGGGATTGCCAACAGGACGCAGAACGTGCCGAGCATGTAGCAGAGGGCAACGGTGACGCCGGCGAGGAGCAGGGCGCGGGGGATATTGCGGCGGGCGTCCTTGATTTCCTCGGCCATCAGGGAAGCCGATTCACAACCGATAAAAGAAAAAATAACGATGGACCAGAAGAGCATGTCCTGAACGTGCGCGGTGGGGAGGAAGTTGCGCGGCGCGAAGGATGTGGCGGAGCCGAAGTGTCTCCAGGCGAGGAAGCCGAGGACAACGATGATGAGGGCGGGGATCCACATCGCGATAGCGCCGAGGTTGTGGGCCCACTTGGCAAGATTGAGGCCGAGGATGTTCAGCAAGGTGAGGCCGAGGAGGATGAAGACGGAGAAGGCGACGAAGTAGGCGGGCTTTTGCGAATAGCGCTGGAGCGCGGGATGGAGGAAGAGGACGTTGCTGGCGGCGAAGTAGAGTACGGCGGGGAAGTAAGGAAGATTGCTGACCCAATACATCCAGGCGGAGAGGAAGCCGGCTTGTTCGCCGAAGGCGATTTTGGTCCAGACGTAGAAACCCCCTTCGGCGGGATAACGCGAGGAGAGATGGATGACGGAAAGGGCGAGCGGAATATAAAGGAGCAGCCAGGCGAGGAACCAGATGACGAGGGAGGAGGGGCCGTGGCCGGCGGCGGTGGCAATCCAGCGGAGGCTGATGCCGGTGACGACGTAGAAGAGGAAGAGATCGCGGAAGCCCATAACCCGGGAAGGAGCGTTTTTTGGAAGAGAGGAATTGGTGGGCAAGAAGAGGGGCCTCTCGGAATGGAGTGGGGGGAGAGTAGCGAAAAAATGGGGAAGAAGCAAAGAAGCTATGAGTCGTGAGCCATAAGCGAACAGGCTGGCAGTCGAACCTCGCAAGAAAATGAATGTCGGTCCAAGGCGAAAAGCTGAAATGAGGGAATGCTAATCGAGGGGTGTGAGAAGGGTGTGCCGGAATGAATCGAAGCTACCGAGTTGAAAACGGAGAGGGGGAGGAGAGAAATGAATAGAGGATGCAGGGAGCGAAGAATCGCGCGGGACATGGATAGGAATTGAAGAAAAGAGGAGGGATGCGATGAGAGAAGAGTAGGAAAGGAAATCGAGAGATACATGGGAGATGCACGCGAAGGGAAAAACCACGCTGGAACCTCAGGTGCACAGGGAAATTGAGCGCGCATGCGTTTACAGAAGGGGTTGTGTGGGCACAAGAGAGAAAAATCGGAAAAACGGCGGGCGAGAGGCGGAAAAAGCCCCGGCGAGTGCCGGAGTGGGACAGGCGAAAGAAAAAGGAGCGGACGACGAAATCGTTCGCGACTTCCTGCTGGAAAGCAACGAAAACCTGGATCGGTTGGACCGCGAACTGGTGAATCTGGAGAAGGACCCCAAGAACCGAGAAACGCTTTCGAGCATTTTCCGGACAATCCATACCATCAAAGGAACGTGTGGATTCCTCGGATTCGGCAAGCTGGAGAGCGTGGCGCACGCGGGAGAGAACCTGCTAAGCCTGTTGCGTGACGGAGCGATTGAGCTGACGCCGGAACGAACTACGGCGCTGTTAAGCCTGGTGGATGCGGTGCGGCAAATGTTGGGGAGTATCGAAGCGAATGGAAATGAGGGGGAGCGAAACGACGAAGAGTTGGTGGAGACGTTAAAGAGATTGCAAAAGGAACGGGAGGGACAGGAGATAAAGGACGTAAAGGAGGCAAAGGAAGCAAAAGAGGTAAATGAAATAGAGGAGAAGAGGGGCGAAGGCGCAAGGACGCACGCGGAGAACGCCCTTCACGAAGCAGGCGCGGAGCAAGCAGCGGACGCAGAGAAAAAAGAAGAGGCGCCAGGGCCACCGAAGCAGCTGGGCAAAATTCTGGTGGAAATGGGGACGGTTACGCCGGAGGACGTAGCGTACGCGGTGCAGAAGCAGTTAGAGGGGGATGCGCGCTCCATCGGGGAGATTCTGCTGGAACGCGGGATGGTGAAGGCGCAGGACCTGATGGCGGCGGTGCAGGTGCAGCAGGCGGCGAAGAGCGTGGTGAGCGAATCTTCGATTCGCGTGGATGTGGTGCTGCTGGACCGGCTGATGGATTTAGTCGGCGAGCTGGTGCTGGCACGGAACCAGATTTTGCAACACACACAAAGCGTCCAGGACGCCGGGCTGGTGGCGAGCAGTCAACGACTGAACCTGATCACTTCCGAGCTGCAGGAAGGAGTGATGAAGACGCGGATGCAGCCCATAGGAAACATCTGGAACAAATTTCCGCGGACAGTGCGAGACGTCGCAATGACCTGTGGCAAGTCTGTGCGGATCGAAATGGAAGGGAAGGAGACCGAGCTGGACAAAACGATTATCGAGGCGATCAAGGATCCGCTGACGCACCTGGTGAGGAATTCGGTGGACCACGGAATTGAAACTCCGGACAAACGGGTTCCAGCCGGAAAAAGTGAAGAGGGGCTGCTGGTCTTGCGTGCGTATCACGAAGGCGGGCCAATTGAATCTGAGCCAGCAGGAAAACAGCCTGGTGGGAGCCGACCTGGCAACCGTGGCCAGCAATTTTTCCCAGGCGCAGGTGGCCAATCAGGCGACGTTAAATGCAACGGCGCGGGTG
>DASSGJ010000008.1:0-8799 GCA_035693545.1 Candidatus Acidiferrum sp. | reverse complement strand
TGGGTAGGCGATTACCAAGATGTCTGGGCCTGATTGGCGGATGGTGCTTACTCGCATGGATGGCATTGCGATTGTGCCGGAGCTAACGAAGGGGACGCCGGCAGCGGCGGCGATTTTGGGGGCGTAGAAGAGGACTAGTTTGTTGACGAGGTTGGAGGAGAGGGCGGCGGCGTTGAGGTGAGGGCCTGCTTCGAGGAGGAGGCTTAGGATGTCTCGGCGGCCGAGATCTTTGAGGACGGCGCTTAGATCGAGGCCGCTGCGGGTGCCCTTCGCCGCGGGCGAGCGCTTAATTTCGATTAGTTCGACGCCGGCGTTTTGGAGTTTGCGGGCTTTGGGAGTGTTGAGCCGGGCGGAGGTGTAGACGAGGAGATCGTCGTCGGAGGTTTCGACGATGCGCGATTTGGGGGAGAGGCGGAGGCGGGTGTCGAGGATTACGCGGAGCAGGCGTCGGCGGCGTTCGAGGCCGCTGCGGTCGGTGAGGAGCGGGTTGTCGGCGAGGATGGTGCCGATGCCGGTGAGCTGGGCGTCGGAGGCGTGGCGCATCCGGTGGACTTCGGCGCGGGATTCTTCGCTGGTGATCCATTCGTGCTTTTTGGTTTTGCGGGATTTTGTAAGGGCGAGTTGGCCGTCGAGGGTCAGGGCCGATTTCAGCGTGACGAAGGGTTTTTTTGTTGTGATCCAGTGAGAGAAGGCTTCGTTGAGTAACTGAGCTTCGGCTTCCAGCAGGCCGCTTTCGACTTCGATGCTTGCTGTTCTTAATCGCGCGAATCCTGTGCCGCGGGTTTTCGGATTCGGATCTTGCATGGCGGCGACGACGCGGGAGACGCCGGCGGCGATGATCGTTTCGGTGCAGGGGCCGGTGCGGCCGGTGTGATTGCAGGGTTCGAGGGTGACGTAGAGCGTTGCGCCGCGGGCGCGGTCACCGGCTTGTTTGAGGGCGACGATTTCCGCGTGGTCTTTCCAATCGTACTGGTGGAAGCCTTCGCCGAGAATTGCGCCGTCTTTGACGATTACGCAGCCGACGGTTGGATTCGGGCTGGCGAGGCCAACACCTTTGCGCGCCAGGTCCAGTGCGTGTTCCATGAAATGAGTGTCGTGGGAATTCACGGTGTCAGTTGAAGAGCGAGTCGGCGTAGGTTTGGGCGTCGAAGGGGACGAGATCGTTGATTTGTTCGCCGGTGCCGACGAAGCGGATGGGGAGGCCGAGTTCGCGGGAGATGGCGACGACGATGCCGCCTTTGGCGGTGCCGTCGAGTTTGGTGAGGATGATACCGGTTACGCCGACGGAAGAGGTGAACTCGCGGGCTTGGGCGAGGCCGTTCTGGCCGGTGGTGGCGTCCATTACGAGAAGGATGTCGTGGGGTGCGCCGGGAATTACTTTTGCGGCGGTGCGCTTCATTTTTTCGAGTTCGAGCATGAGGTTGGACTTGGTGTGGAGGCGGCCGGCGGTGTCCACGATGACGGCGTCTGCGCCGCGGGCTTTGGCGGCGGCCATGGCGTCGAAGACGACTGCGGCGGGGTCGGAGCCGGATTTCTGCTTGATGAGTTCGACGCCGTTGCGCTGGGCCCAGATTTCGAGTTGTTCGATGGCGGCGGCGCGGAAGGTGTCCGCGGCGCAGAGGACCACGCTGCGGCCATCCTGGCGGAGGCGATTGGCGAGTTTGCCGATGCTGGTGGTTTTTCCAGCGCCGTTTACGCCGACGATGAAGATTACGCGAGGGTCGTTGCCGTTGGCGGCGCCAGCGAGTTTGGGCGAGTTGCCGTAGACATTGAGCGCGCGAAAGACGTGGGCTTTGATTTCGCGTTTGAGTTGGTCGCCGTTATTGAGGGCGTTGCGGGAGAGTTGTTCTTTGACGGAGTCGAGAATTTCTTTGGTGGTTCTTACGCCGAGATCGGCGGAGAGGAGGGCGTTTTCGACTTCCTTGAGGACGGAGGGATCGATCTGACGGCCGCCCTGGGTGATGGTGTCGAGGGTGTCGGCGAGGGCTTCTTTGGTTTTGCCGACGGATTCCTTGAGGCGCTCGAGGAGTGTCGGTTCGGGTTTTCCGAAGAGAGTGATCATAAGAGCGGCCCGCGCACGATAAAAGGCGGGAAAGAAAAGTGTAACAGATTGGAAGAGGTGGAGAGGGAAGGCAACAGCGGTGAACGGCGGGATTGGCCGATGGAGCTTAGGCCGTAAAGCGGAAGCAGGGCTTCCGCACTCCAAATCAGACTTGGACTTCGACGGCGGTTAGGCGGAGTTTGCCGGATTTTACGGCGGATTCGAGGGCGACGACGATGGCTTCGTCGAATTTGGAGCCGGCGAGGGCCTTGATGCGGCCAAGTGCGTAGTCGAGGTCCATGGCGTTTTGGTAAGGGCGATTGGTGGTCATGGCGTCGAGAGTATCGGCCACACCGATGATGCGAGCCATTTGGGGAATTTGCGGACCCGTGAGGCCGTAGGGGTAGCCGCGGCCGTCCATGTGCTCGTGGTGGAGTTCGATGCCGGGCAGCATGTCTTTGAGCTGCGAGACCGGACGCATGATGTTAGCGCCCTTGGTGGTGTGGGTCTTCATGATTTCGAACTCTTCGGGGGTGAGAGAGCCGGGCTTTTTGAGGACGCGGTCGTCCACGCCGATCTTGCCGACGTCGTGCAAGAGGGCAGCGATCTTGAGCTTGTCGAGAGCGTCGGGCGCCAGCTTCAATTCCTGGGCGATGATGGTGGAATATTTCGCGACGCGACCGGAATGGCCTCGGGTGTAAGGATCCTTTTCGTCGATGGCGGCCGCGAGCATGCGGATGGAGCCGATGAAGAGTTCGCGATTTTCCTCGGCGGCTTCCTTGAGCTTCTCGATGTACTCTTCGATGTCGCTGGCCATGAGGTTGAAGTTTTCGGCCAACTCGCTGATTTCGGTTGCGCCGCGAACGGGCGTGCGCTGGTGAAACTCGCCGCGGCTGATGGCGCGGGTGGAAGCGGCGAGAGAACGGATCGGCGTGCTGATGCCGACGGCGAAGAAATAACCGAAAAGAATTGCCACGAGAACGACGACGCTGACGAAGGCCAGGGCCTGCTGGTTGAGTTCGGTGACGCCGGCGTCGGCGCGGGCTTCGTCCACGCTGCGCTCGGAGATGACGGCCCAGTTGACTTCGGGGAAAGTGCTGTAGGTGCCGACCATTTCCACCTGGCGGTTATTTTCCTTGTCGGTGAAACGAACGGTTTCGGTGTTGCGCAAATCCTTGGGGAGCGCCTTGATCTGGGCGACCATGTGGGACTTGTCGCTCAAATCTTCGCCCGGGACAAAGTGCCTGGTATCGGGATGGGCAACGATGTGGCCGTAGTGGTCAACGATGAAGACGGCGCGGCCGCGGACGCTGGCGTCCTGAAGGCGGTGAAGAATGGGGTCAAGAGAGACGACGGCAGCGAGCATGCCGGTGAAATTATCCTGGGCGTCTTTCAGGGGCACGGCGATGACGAATGCGGGGCGATTGTCCGGCGCAAGGGCCAAGGGGTCGCTTCGGAATTTTACCGACTGGACGCAACTGACGAAGGCGCGCTGGAGGGCCTTGGCGACGAAGGGGTCCTGTTCGGCGCGAAAATTTCCCTGAGAAGCGGTGGTGCCCTTGCCGTCGCGGCCGACGGCAGTCAGATAGATGAAAGAGTTGCGGTTGGAATCGACGAAATTTTCGAGGAGCCGGGTGACTTTAGGCTCGGCGACCGGGTCGGTGACGTTGTCAATGAGTCCGGTGAGAGTGAGAATCTGGCGCTGGCTGATGAGTTGTTGGGTGAGGTTGGATTCGAAGAACTGAACTTCCTGAGCCAGCGAACGGGTGATTTCCGTTTGCTGCACGCGCTCGGTATCCACCAGCTTTTCCTGGCTAAGTTCAAGAACCTGACGATGGTACAAGCCAATGGGGAGCGCGCTCACAAGCAGGAGCGCACCGAGCACAAGCCACAGGATGCGCACCCGGCCGGAACGGAGGCGCGTCAAAATCGATGGAACACTATCCGCCATCGCAACACATTAATTTTAGAAGGGGGATGGCGGGGAAAGCGGCTGGCCTAAAGGACAGGGGACGCGGAAGTGCAACTAGGCCGGAGGTACTGGGAGGAGCAGTCGGAAGTCGGGAGTCAGTAGTTAGGAGTTAGTGGGCAGTCATCAGTAATCGGCCAGAGCCTGAGGGATCGAACTACAGACTACAGACTGCTTATTCACGCTTGAGGGGGCGCTCCATGATGGCGCGGATGGCTTCGCGGGGAGAGTTGCCGAGGTGCAGGATGCTGTGGACCTGCTGGGTGATGGGGAGGTCGAGGCGGTGTTCGTTGGAGAGCGCGAGCAAGGCCGCTGTGGTGCCGACCCCTTCGGCGACCATGGTCATGCCGGCCAGGATTTCTGTGAGCGAACGGCCCTGGCCCAGTTCGAATCCGACGCGGCGGTTGCGGCTTTGGGCGCCGTAGCAGGTGAGGATCAGATCGCCCATACCGGCGAGGCCGCTGAGCGTTTCCGGTTTTCCGCCGAGGGCGATGGCGAGGCGGGTCATTTCGGCAAGGCCGCGCGTGATCAGGGCGGCAAGCGAGTTTGCGCCGAGCCCCAGACCCTGACAGGCGCCAGCGGCGATGGCCATGACGTTTTTCATGGCACCGGCGAGTTCGACACCGAGAACGTCGTCGTTGGTGTAGAGGCGGAAGGTTGGGCCGGAGAATTCTTCCTGGAGAAAGGTGCCATGCGCGGCGTCTTGCGACGCGAGGACTACCGCGGTCGGATGGCCCTGTGCAGCTTCGGCGGCGAAGGACGGGCCGGAGAGTATAGAAACGCGGGCCACGAATCGGGCGTTGATGACCTGGGAAATGACCTCGCTCATGCGCAGGTGAGTGGCGGGTTCGAGGCCTTTGGTGGCGCTGACGAAAGCAGCGTCGCGCGAGAGGTGGGGAAGCGCCAAAGCGAAAATGCTGCGCGTGTGGGCGGAGGGAACCGCGCCGACGACGATTTGCGCGTCACGCACGGAATTTTCGAGGTTCGAAGAGGCTTTAACGTTCGGTGGAATGGGGATGCCAGGGAGATATTTTTTGTTTTCCCGGTCGCGCTCGATGGAGTCGGCGAGGGTGGACGCGCGGACCCAGAGGCGGATTTCGTGTTTGCGGCGGCTGTTTGCCAGGACGACAGCGAGACCGGTGCCCCAGCTGCCGCCGCCCAGAATGGCGATGCGGCTCAAGCGGCGTCACCTTTGGATTTGCCGAAGGAGAATTTGGGTTCTTCGCCGTCAACAAGACGCTGGAGATTGGCGTCGTGCTTGAAAATGACGAGGGCGGAGGCGAAGAGCGTGCCGAAATCAACGACCAATGGTGGCGCGTGCCCCGGCGCCCACAGGAAGTACATCAGCAGGGGCATTGAGGCGGCAGCGGAGACGGAGGCGAGGGAAGCGTAGCGCCAGGCGATGGCGACGAGGATGAATACCACCAGGGCGCAGAGAGCCGCGAGCGGCGAAAGAACCAGGAAAACTCCGAGAGCGGTGGCGACGCCCTTGCCGCCTTTGAATTTCAGCCAGATGGGAAAGCAGTGGCCGAGAAGCGCGGCGATAGCGGCAAGGGTCATGGCGGTGGAACTTTGAGCTGTGACTCGGCTGGCGAGCCAGACGGCGGCTGCTCCTTTAGCGACGTCGAGAGCGAGAGTGATGATTCCGGCTGACGGCCCAACGACGCGGGCTACGTTGGTGGCACCGATGTTGCCGCTGCCGGATTTGCGGATGTCGCTTCCGGCGAAGAGCTTGGCGAGGATCAGGCCGAAAGGAATTGAGCCGAGAAAATAGGCGGCGGCGAGAAGAAGGATTGTCGTCGGTGTGAGGAACGACATGCAGGCCTAAGCCTCCGAGGCAAAGTGGAACGATTGCAGGGTAGTGTACTCCGCTCCGGCGGGTTTGAGCTTGCTTTCGATGAGGTGAAACTCGCGCGTGCTGAGGGATCCGAAGGATTGGCTGCCTTTCTCGTTGATTGCATGAAGGAGTTTTGGCGGGATGCCGGGGAGAGAAAATCTGGCCAAGGTCAGATGCGGAGTGTACGGCCGTTCTTCGAGCGGGAATGCAAGATTGTGCACGGCTCGATCGATGTCTGCGGCAAGAGTTTTCAAGTTTGCAGATGCTTGCATTCCGGCCCAGAAGACGCGGGGGCGTTTCTCGTTCGGGAAAAAGCCGAGGCCGCGAAATTCGAGATTCACAGATTCCGCGGAACGGACAGCGGCGAGAGCGTCTTGAAGCGGGGCTAATTTATCGGGATCTGTTTCGCCTAGAAATTTCAGAGTGACATGGAGATTCTCGGAGCGCACCCATTTCAGTTGCGGAGTGATGGCGCGAAAGTCTTTCAGCAAGGACGCAAAGGCGCTTCGGATGTTTTCGGGAATTTCGATGGCGATGAAGAGTCGCACGTGGGCGGCCGGGCTCAGCCTGCGGGATTGACGCGGCGCGGCTGGGGCTTGCCGTCGAAGAGGTAGTGGACGCGGACCATGTCGAGGGCGACTTGCGAAGCGTACAGGCGGATCATTTCGCGATCGCCGGGGAGGTGGACGAGGCGCTCCTTTGTTCCGGCGGGTGTGGCGAGGGCGATGTATACCGTGCCGACAGGTTTTTCCTCCGTGCCACCGCCGGGGCCGGCGATGCCGGTGATGCCGACGCCGAAAGTGCTGCCGACGCTGCGGCGAATGCCTTCGGCGAGGGCGACGGCGACTTCCGCGCTTACCGCGCCTTTCGACGCAATGAGCTCGGCGGGAACTTCGGTCCAGGCGGTTTTGCGTTCGTTGCTGTAGGAGACGACGCCGCCGAGAAAATAGTTGGAGCTGCCGGGAATGCGGGTAAGGCGTTCGGCGAGGAGGCCGCCGGTGCAGCTTTCGGCGGTAGAGATGGTAGCGCGATTGGTGGTGAGGAGTTCGGCGACGACGTCTTCGAGAGTAACGGCTTTGTGGGCGAAGATGCGGTCGCCGAGGGCCAGTTCGAAGCTGCGAATGATTTCGTCGAGAGTAGTTTCGGCCTGGGTGGCGTCTTCGGTCCAGAGGCGGAGGTGGATCTGGACCTCGCCCGGGGTGGCGAGAATCGTGGTGTTCACGTGGGGAAAGCGGGTGTAGATCGGGCGGATGCGTTCTTCGACGTGCGATTCGCCCAGGCCCGTGACGCGAAGCTCGCGGTGGAACATGCGGACGCCGGAAACACGGCGGCGGAGGCGGGGAAGGACTTGTTCGAGGAAAAGCGGTTTGAGTTCCCGGGGCGGGCCGGGAAGCAGTGCGACCATGCGGCCTTTGTCTTCGATCCATAGGCCGGGAGCGGTGCCGCGAGGATTTTCGAGGACTTCGGCGCCTTCGGGGACCATGGCCTGGCGGAGATTTACGGCGGGCATATCGCGCTTGAAGCTGCGGAAGCGCGCTTCGATGGCGCGAACGACTTCGTCATTTTTTTGCAGCCGACGGCCGAGGAGCTCGGCGAGTGTTTCGCGCGTCAGGTCGTCTTCCGTGGGGCCGAGGCCGCCGCTCGTGATTACCACCGGCACGCGATTTAGCGCGTCGCGAAAGGCTTCCGCGAGGAGTTCGCGATTGTCGCCGACGATGGTTTTGCGCAGAACTTCGATGCCGAGCTTGTTCAATTCTTCAGTGAGGAAGAGCGAGTTGGTATCCACACGGTCGGGAGTGAGAAGTTCGGAACCGACGGCGATGATTTCGGCTTTCATGCTTTTAATAGTGTAACTGCCTCAGAGAGTCTTCTGCGATAGCCTTCGATGTTGAAGTGAAACGGCCCTAGGTCACCCAACTTTTCAAAATGGATTTCAGGCTCGTAGTTGTTTTGAAATCCAAAATCTTTCCAGATGATTGTGTTTTCCGATGCCGATACGTGAGTCGAAACAGCTCCGCATCCCAAGTCGCCGCACTCGCCACAGACGAATACCGAGCATCGTCCATTCGGGAAATCAGAAACCTCCTGAAGTAAGAGTCTCTTGAACGCGGCCTCATTCGCACCCGCAGCCCAACTTTTCGAGAACACTCCAACCAAATCAAATCCAGCGCTTGAGAATCGCTCTGCTAAGGAAATCCCATCTATTACGAAATCAAGGTAGGTTCGCCCTGTTTTGTAAGTTCCATCAGGAAACTTTTCCGAAGCTCGAGATTTAGTGTGAAGAGAAATTTCAGAGAGAATCTCGGCCATGGAGCACGCTAACCGTGAAGGGGGAGGCCGCGGACGTTCCAGTCGATGGTGAAGAGGGAACTGTTGGCGGCGAGGATGCCACGGCCGCTGGGGAGTAGCGCGAGGCCGACGAGTGCGGAGCCGCTAAGGACGTGCTCGGCGTGGCCTTGGGGAGAGATGCGGACGACGCCGCGGCGGCCGCCGAAGGAGGCGACTACGTAGAGATTCTCCTGCCGGTCAAACGCCAGACCCTGCGGGCGGCCGAGGCCGCGATAGAAGACGTGGACTTCGCCGTTCTGGGTGATGCGATAGACGCGGTCGTAGCTGGAGGTGGTGGGGCCGCTGACGTAGAGTTCGCCGGTTGGATGGAAGGCGAGGTGGTAGGCGGCGACGGAAGGCTCGAGGGTGGCGAAGACGAAGATTTCGCGCTCGGGGCTGATTTTGAAAATAGTGCCGCTGCGGTCGCCAACGAAAAGATTTCCTTTTGCATCGAAGGCGATGCCGGTGGCGATGCCCATGCCCTCGATCCATTGTTCGCTGCGGCCATCGGGAGTGACGCGATAGATGGTGCCGTCGTGACGGCAGGAGACGAAGAGATCGCCATTTGCGCCGAGCGCGAGGCCGGTGGGATTGATGAGCGAGGTGACGAAAGGCTTGACGGTG
>DASSGJ010000007.1:0-5275 GCA_035693545.1 Candidatus Acidiferrum sp. | reverse complement strand
GAGTCCGAATGATTCCAGCTGCGAAGGCAGTAGGAATAGATCGGCTTGTCCCAGCTTTTCCTTAATTCCGTTCTGCTTGCCCAGGAACAGCACGTCTTTTTCTACGCCACGCCTACGGGCCAGGGCTTCCGCGGGCTCGCGATCCGGGCCGTCGCCGATCATCACCAGTTTCGCCGGCATCTTTTCGCGCACTTTTGCAAAGATCTCGACCGCATCCAGGATGCGCTTTACGGGGCGGAAATTCGAAAGGTGCATCAGGATCGGCTCGCCATCCGGCGCCCACTCGGCGCGCAGCTTCGGGTCCGGCTTGCGAACATATAAATCACAGTTCACAAAGTTTGGAATCACCTCAATCGGCCGCTTGATACCGAATTCTCTAATCGTTTGCCGCAGCAGATAACGCGAGATCGAGGTCACCCCGTCGCTCTGCTCGATCGAATAGCGCGTGATCGGCAAGAAATTAGGGTTGTTGCCGACCAACGTTATGTCCGTCCCATGTAGCGTGGTAATAAACGGCAGCCGTCGCGGGGCAGCCATCTGGCGTGCCAGCAAAGCGCTCACCGAATGCGGGATCGCGTAATGGACATGAAGGATGTCTAGAGCCTCTTTCTCAAAGACTTCCAGCATTTTCACGGCAAGGGAGAGCGTGTACGGGGAATGGTCGAAGAGCGGGTAGGAGACTACCTCTGCCTGGTGGAAATGGATCCGCGGATCGTTGGGATTCATCCGGATGGGCGGCGCATAGGTGATGAAATGCACATCGTGGCCCCGGGCGGCCAGTTCCTGGCCAAGCTCCGTTGCCACCACCCCGGACCCACCGTAGGTGGGATACCCTGTGATACCAATACGCATAGTATGTGGAGACCCGAACCGTCCGCCAAACTGGCGTACCATGTTGCCTGCGGCATGGTACACCGATTAGACGTAGGGGGGAGAGAGAACGTGACACGCCTGGCCGGCAAAAGTGCGGTGATTACGGGTGGGGGAACGGGCATCGGGCAGGCCATAGCCCTAGCCTTTGCCAGGGAAGGGGCACGGGTGGCCGTGGCCGGCAGACGCAAGGCAAAACTCGAAGAAACCCTCCGGCTCCTGCAAGAGGCTGGCTGTACCGGACTGGCACTCGAATGCGACGTTACCAAAGCGGCGGATACGGAGAGGGCGGTTAAGTCCGCTGAAGCTGCCTTTGGAAAAGTGGATGTTCTGGTCAATAATGCCGGGGCGCTGAGCGTCTCCACGGTGGAAAGCATCGCCGAGGACGACTGGGACCGGGTGATGGCCACGAACGTCAAAGGACCCTATCTAATGTCCCGCGCCGCCCTACCCGCGATGCGCCGCGCCGGAGGGGGCTCAATTATCAATGTGGGGTCCGTGCTGGGGATTGTCGCCATCCGTGACCGGGCTGCTTATTGCGCCTCCAAAGGAGCCGTCTCGATGCTCACCCGGGCCATGGCCCTGGACCACGCAGGGGACAATATCCGCGTAAACTGTCTCTGTCCCTCCATTGTTGAATCCGATATGACCCGGAATCTCTTCGCCGAAACAGAAGCAGGCCGTCAGGCACGCGAAAGCCGACTGGCTTCGATTCCCCTGGGCCGCTTTGGAAAGCCAGCGGATATCGCCGGGCTGGCCGTTTTCCTCGCGTCGGAGGAGTCATCCTGGATGACCGGAACTGTGATCCCCGTGGATGGCGGAGTGACCGCCTACTGAAAGAGGCCGAGCGAATGTCGCGAAAAATGACCCCGGAAGAGAAGCACGCAACGGAGCTGGTGCGCCGCCGCATGAAGGAGAGCAAGTCGTCCGAACTCCTCGGCTTCGACGTGGAAAGTGTGCACGACGGCAGGGCGATTTTCCGGCTCGACGTTCACCCCCGCCACAAACAGATTCACGGGGTGGTCCATGGCGGGATTCTAGCGGCCTTGGCGGACACGGCCGCGGCAATCGCGGCGTACACGGTGATACCCAGGGGTGTGGAGATAGCCACGCTCGAATTGAAGATTAACTATCTGGAGCCGGTACCAGGGGGCCGGGTAAAAGCGGATGCCCGAGTCCTGCGAAAAGGACGCAACTTCATCGTCACGGAATGCGAGATATTCAACGAAACAGGCACACTGGCCGCAAAGGCGCTACTTACTTTTTCAGCGGCCGGGGGAAACACCCTGAGGAAATAGCGGCTACTCGTCGCCGCCCTGCGCGGAGTCTTCACCGTCCTTGTACACATACTTGATGAAGCGCTTGAAGATCATCAGATTGGGCGCGCCACTGCGCGTCAGCTTGATGCACTCGCGGTCGTACCACTCCACTGACCCGCGCAACTCTTCCCCGGTTTCCAGCACCACCACCATCGGCGTGCGGCCCTGCATCTGTTTGACCCAGTAGAAGTTTTCCGCGTGCGTCACTTCGGGCGGCGCGGGCTTCTTGCTCGGAACCGGCCCGTTGTTGTTGTGCGAGCTGTTGTTGTGCGAGGCTCGAGGGGGCGCCTGTTCCTTGACGTCCGCAAAGTTGGGACGATACATGCGGCGGTTCACCATGACTACTCCTTAGACGGATTGGCAAGTTTCCTATGTTGTGATGCAAAGCGCGGGCGTTGGGTTTCGTTTATTATGACGCGGCAAACGGAATAAAGATAGATGGGTCAGCGCGAAAGAGGCGGATTGGCCCGGACCGGAGAGAGCGACGCAGCCAGCGCGTCCATGCCGAGTTGCCGGTTGAGATTGCGCCGTGCCCCGGCAGCCAGTTCGCCCACCCCGGAAATGGCGCGCATCACCCAATCCGAGCTGACCGACCGTGCAAGCATTTCCAGTTCTTTACGCAAATGAGGATTGCGGAGCTGGGGCGATTTGAGGCTCGCGGTCAATTCTAGCAGGTCGGAAAGCAGTCCGTAGAAATCGGCGAGCAGGTCCTCATACGAGGATTCACGATCCTTTGCGAGCTGATTCGTGGCGGCAAAGAGCTGTGAAAACCCCTGCCCCTGCGCGGAATGTTCCAAAATCCGTAGAAGCGACCGGCGCCGCTCCACCACTGCTTCCACATTCATCTCGGTAGCCAAGCCCGGGCTACCCTCCGACAGTTGCGCAGCGAGCTTGATGTCCGCGGCTTTCAGGGTACCTTTTGCCTTGAGAATGCTCTCGACTTCGGCCTGGGGCAGCGGAGCAAAGTGAAATTGCATGCAGCGGGAAACAATGGTCGGCAACAGGTTGAACGGGGACGGAGCCGTCAGAATCAGTGTCGCTGAACCCGGGGGTTCCTCAAGAATCTTCAGGAAAACATTCGAAACGTCGGCGCGCATCGTCTCGGCGCCATCCAGAATGAACACACGGCGGCGGCCCATGGGCTGAAAATATGCAGCGCGCTGAACCGCGCGAAGCTGCCCGATCCGCAACACTGGCCGCGCCGCCGGGCTTTTCAACCGCACAGGATCCGGCACCATCACCCACACGTCGGGGTGGCTTTGCAGAATCAGCGGAACCCGCTCCACCGTAGCCGCGTCCGCGCTTTCCCCACGCTCCGCAAGCCCCTGGGCGATCAAGTCGTCAAGGTTGGCAAGCTGCCCGATGCGCTGGCAAGTGGCGCATTCCCCGCAAAAGTCGTCCTTCACGCGCTCGCAATTCGCGGCTTGCGCAAACATACGAGCCAGGGTGAATTTTCCGACGCCGCGTGGCCCGGTGAAGAGCATTGCGTTGGGCACACGATCCACCCGCAACGCGCCACGCAGCGCGGCGACCATCGTTTTGTTACCCAGAAATTCGGAGAAGCCCATCGTTCAGCCTTTTGTCCAACTCTCCAGCAGAGGTTTGACGGCTTGCAGGCATTCCTTCGCGATGTCCTCCGGCAGACGCAGCCCGCTGTTGCCCGAATCGTAGCACTGGATGGTGGCCCAGGGACGGCTGCGCGAAAGCATGTCGTACATTTCCGCCGCGTCTTCCAGGTGCCGCAGACTTTTTTCAAGGATATCGTGCTTCTCAGCGGTGTACTTCCGCTCGCTTTTCTTTGCCACCAGCTTCTGCGCCTGGCTGGGCGGCACGCGCAAATAGAGGATCAAATTTTCCCTTGGCAGGCCATAGATGGAGTATTCCAGATGCTCGATCCAGCGGAGGAATTCGGCGCGCTTTTCGGGCTTAGCCAGCGCCACCTGATGGGCCAGATTGGAGCCGATGTAGCGGTCAACCAGGACGACTTTGCCTTCGTTGAGGGACGACTCCAGGCGTGCCTTGGCCTCGAAGCGGTCACCGGCGTACAGCAGCGCGGTGAAATGCGGGTCCACGTTCTCGAGCGGCCCGAGATCCCCGTTCAAAAATTTCCCCACCATCGTCCCAAACCAGGATTCGTACTGGGGAAATCCAGTGGAATAAACTTTGTAGCCGAGGCCCTGAAGGGAGTGTTCGAGAAGTTTGGCCTGCGTATGTTTTCCGCTACCGTCGATTCCTTCAATAGCGATCAGCAATCCGCGTTTTGTCATGTCTCCGGTCTTGGTAGGGGCAGACCACCAGTGCCAGACAGTGTATCGGCTGAATGGCTTACCTGCAATGGGCCCATGATTCGAAGGGCCTCAAAGCCGCACCGAGAACGCGACTACGGCATGTTAGGATTTTATGGACTCCGCGATGGCGACCCTGTCAACAATCCGTGAGAACTTGCATCAAGTTCGCGAGAAAATTGAGGCGGCCGCACGCCGCGCATCGCGGCAACCGGACGAAATTCAACTAATCGGAGTTTCGAAAACGCAGCCGGCGGAAGCGATTCGTGAAGCTTATGAAGCAGGACTGCGCTCCTTTGGCGAGAACCGCGTGCAGGAATGGGAAGGAAAGCTCGGCGGCCTCGGCGACCTTAAGGCTAACTGGCATCTGATAGGGCACCTGCAAAGCAACAAAGCTGCGCGCGCCGCAAAAGCTTTTCATTCGGTGGATTCGGTTGACGACTGGTCGCTTGCGCAAAGGCTCGATCGCGCGCAAGCGGAAAAGGGAACTGGGCAGAAGCTTCGTGTACTTCTCGAAGTACACATGGGCGGCGAAGAGACAAAGAGCGGCGCCTCCGAGGCGGATTTGCCCGAGCTCGCGGAACGCGTACAGGCACTTGCACACCTCGAATTTGCCGGATTGATGTGTATCCCGCCGTTCCATGAGAATCCCGAAGACGCGCGGCCATTCTTCGAAGCCCTGCGAAAATTCAAGGAGCAACTGGAGTCGCGGCTCGGCCGAATCCTTCCCACTCTGTCCATGGGAATGTCCCACGATTTCGAAGCCGCGATCCGGGAAGGTTCGACGGAAGTTCGCATTGG
>DASSGJ010000006.1:0-3042 GCA_035693545.1 Candidatus Acidiferrum sp. | reverse complement strand
ATCTGATTCTAGAGCTGCAAATGCCGCAGCACCCAAGAGCATCGGGACACCGGAGTCCCGTCCACCAATCGCAGCGAAGGTAGCCACAGCTGCAATCCGCAGAACGATTCAAAGCGAGCCAATCCTCGTCCAGGTGTGCCTGCCGGTCGAACGTGTGCAAATAAAGACGCCGGCAAACCGACACGGATGAGCGGAGAAACAATTGTCACGGGAACTTCAGGAACAACAGGATCAAGTCCGGCTGCTCATCAAACTGGGCAAGGAACAAGGCTACCTGCTCTACGATCAGGTGAATGACGCGTTTGCCGCCGAAGAGCACACCACGGAAGAGATTGACAGCGCCTTTACCGCTTTTGAAAGCGAAGGAATCACGCTTTACGAGGACGCTTCCGATGCCAAACTGGCTCACGCCGCGACGGATTCCGCAGAACCGGCGGACGCTCGGCCCCAACCGGAAGCCGCGTCCAACGAGGACGCCGAACTTGACCACACAGCCTCTCCTCCGGAAAAAACCAGCGACCCTGTTCGTGTGTATTTGCGGGAGATGGGCCTTGTGCCCCTTCTTACCCGCGAGCAGGAAGTGATCATCGCAAAACGCCTCGAGCGCGGCAGCCTCCGCGTCCTGAAGACCGTTTCAAGATCGCCTGTGGTTCTGAAGGCCCTGGTTTCGGTCGCCGAAGACTTGCGCTCGGGACATCGTTCCATCAAAGAAATCGTCCAGATTGACGAAGAGGATCTTACCGACGAGAGGGTCGAAGAAAAAACCCGGCAAACGCTTCGAATTATCGACAAAATTGCCAATCTGCATGAGCTTGGGTCGAAGCAGCGCGCCAAACTGGAAGCGAGCCGCGGTTCGGAGAAGCGCGCCTATCTCCGGGCCAAGTGGCGGCTGTCCCGGACCCGCGTGGAGATGTCACTTCTCGCCCGTTCGATTGAGTTCAAAGAGCGCGAGCGAAAGCGCTTGATTGAATTGTTGCGCCACACTGTGGAGCGGCTGGAGTTTCACGAGCGCGAGGCAGCTCGGCTGGAGCGGCGCGTGAAGTCCGCGCACGGCGATGCCCTTCTGGAAGCGCGCAAGGAATTGCGTGCCTGCCGGACCCGCCTGCGGGAGATCGAAGAAGCCAGCGAAGTGGGAGCCGGCACCCTCAAGCGCGCCCTTACTCTGATTCACCGCGGCGAGGCAGAGGCTCAACAAGCCAAAAGCGAACTGACCGCGGCGAACCTGCGGCTTGTGGTTTCCATCGCCAAAAAATACACCAACCGCGGGTTGCAGTTTCTCGACCTGATCCAGGAAGGCAACATCGGCCTGATGCGCGGCACTGACAAATTTGACTGGCGGCGCGGCTATAAGTTCTCCACCTATGCAACCTGGTGGATCCGCCAGGCCATCACTCGCGCCATCGCCGACCAGGCTCGCACCATCCGTGTTCCCGTGCACATGATCGAAATGATCAACAAGCAGGTGCGCACCAGCCAGCAACTGGTTCAGGAATTGGGCCGCGAACCCACTTCCGAGGAAATCGCCCGCCGCATGGACATACCCGTGGACGCGGTGCGCAAGACCAAGAAAATCGCGCAGTTGCCGATGTCTTTTGAGACTCCTCTGGGCGATGAAGGCGAATCGCATCTGGGCGACTTCATCGAAGACAAGGGCGTCCTGTCCCCCTCCGACGCCGCAATCGACTTGAATTTGAAGGACCAGATCGCTTCGATCCTCCGCACGCTGACGCCCCGCGAAGAGCGCATCATCCGCATGCGATTTGGCCTCGATGACGGCAGCCAGCACACGCTGGAAGAAGTCGGCGAAGTTTTTGCGGTCACCCGGGAGCGCATCCGCCAGATTGAGGCCAAGGCCCTTCGCAAGCTGCGGCACCCGTCGCGTTCCGGAAGGTTTCAGATATTCATTCGGGGCTCATATTGAGGAGAGTTGAAGTAAATGCGGAAGCAGGTGGAACACGTCGCCGGCGGCCGCAAATCTTTTAAGGAGAAGAAGGATGAAGAGTCTATTTGTAGGCAATCTCAGTTTTCAAACGACCGAAAGTGAATTAAATGATCTGTTCAAGCCGTTCGGGCAAGTGGGCCGCGTGAACCTGGTAAAGGATCGCGAGACCGGCCGCGCGCGCGGATTCGCTTTTGTGGAAATGCCCAACGACGACGAAGCCGCAAAAGCCATTGCCGGGCTGGATGGCAAGCAGGTCGGCGGCCGGAACCTCAAAGTAAATGAAGCGCGTCCCAAGGAAGCTACGCGCGCGCCTCGCTTTGACAACCGTGGCGGAAACCGCGAACGCTTCTCGAACGAGGATTATCGCGAAGCCGCCAGGCAGCCGCGCGAACCTCGCTGGTAAAGTTCGCCGTCATTCAACCGGACAGTCGGGTGCTGTGAAAGTTTAAGGAGATTTTATGGCCATCACATTTCAAAAACGCCAGAAAGAAATGAAACGCCAGGAAAAGCAGCGCGAGAAAGCGGAACGCCGCGCACAGAAAAAACTGGCAAAGCGCGCGGAAAAGGAAGCCGGCGTGGAACCAACCGAGATCCCAATCGAGCCAATGACGCAACAAGAGTAAACCGCGGCGGTGAAGCTACTCCGCGGCTTGCAGGTTCAGCGCAATCCGCACCCCGTTGACCAGCACCTGGCCCTTGTCCAGAAGTTCCTGGTTGGTGATCTCGGCATTGGCGAATTTCCTCGCAAGGGTCCGCGGAAGCAGAAACTCAATGGCCTCCGACCGCTCTTTGCCGCCCGTTGCGGACGTGAGCGTATTCACCACCGAAAAATCGTAATAGTCCACCGGCAGGTCGCTGGGCATCAAGTCCAGCACATCCTTCATCTTTGGCGCGACAAACAGATCAAACGTCAGCGCCGCCCGTTTATAAATCGACGACTTTTCCGGGTCGAACTTCACCGTGTTTTTCTGCGTCATTTGCAGCACCATCTGCTTGCTCACAACCACAAACGTCGGCGGGTCGTAATCCACAAATCCGAATTTTGCGCGTCCTTCCTTCGACAGCACATCCAGTTGCGGCTGATACTGCGCCTGCAGTTT
>DASSGJ010000005.1:0-2755 GCA_035693545.1 Candidatus Acidiferrum sp. | reverse complement strand
GCTGACGCCGATGACGGATGTACCGCGCATTACTCCGGAAGAGATGCTGTCGATGGCCTTTAGCATGATGACCAACCGGCAGAAGCAGAAGTTCAAGGAAACGGCCGAGTTAGATATGGCGTACGGCGTGGCGGGCCTGGGGCGTTTCCGTGTGAACGTTTTTCAACAGCGCGGCAACGTGGGAATGGTGTTGCGCGTTATTCCGACCAAGATTCGAACCGTGGAAGAGCTGAATCTTCCCTCGGTGATTACCAAAATTTGCGAAGAACAGCGCGGGCTGGTGCTGGTAACGGGAACGACGGGTTCCGGCAAGTCCACGACGCTGGCGGCGATGATTGACCGCATTAACGCGGAGCGCGCTGACCACATCATCACGATTGAAGACCCAATCGAATTCCTGCACCGCGACAAACGGAGTTTTATCAACCAGCGCGAAGTGGAAGTGGACACAGCGAACTTTTCCTCGGCGCTGCGCGCCGGCTTGCGCCAGGACCCGGACGTGATTCTGGTCGGCGAAATGCGCGACCTGGAAACGATCTCGACGGCGCTGCTGGCCGCGGAAACCGGCCACCTGGTGTTCTCGACATTGCACACCCTGGACGCGACGGAAACCATTCAGCGTATTATCGCGGTCTTCCCTCCACCGGAACAGAAGCAGATTCGCTTGCAGATGGCGGCGACGCTGAAGGCCGTGGTTTCGCAGCGCCTGGTGCGCCGCGCCGACGACAAAGGCCGCGTACCGGCCGTTGAAGTTATGATCGCGACGGGCTATATCCGGGATTGCATCATCAATGCGGACAAGACGCGGCTGATTCATGACGCGATTGCTGCGGGCACTTCGCAATACGGGATGCAGACATTCGACCAGTCGCTGTTTGATTTGTATTCGAAAGAGCTCATTACCCTGGACGAAGCCTTGTCGCGCGCCTCGAACGCCGACGAATTCAAGCTGCGCATTCAGGGTATCCGTTCCGCCGCCGATGCCGCGCGCGAGGAAATGGCCTCGCAGATGGCGGACTTCGAGCGGTTTTCGCGGAAGTAAGTTCAGCCAAACCAAATTATTTGTTTCGGAGCATGGAGTCTTGCTGATTCACATGCTGCGGTCGCGCTTTGCCGAAATGGCTTGATTCGTGGGGATTCATTGCGACGTAAAAGCCGCAGCCGGGCAGCCGCACTCCAAAGAAAGGAGCGCGCCGCGACCTGGTGCGGCGCGCCTGGGCGGAAGATGGGGACGCGGCTTAGTTGAAGTAAGCGGCGTTTTTCTCGATGAAGGGTTGCAGTGCAGCCGGAACCTCTTCCAACGCCATGATCGAGTTGGTTGGGCAAACCGTGATGCAGGCGCCGCAATCGACACATTCCGTCGGATGAACATACAACTGCGGAACCGTGGCAAAGTCGGCTTCGTCCTTCGTCGGGTGAATGCAGGCGACCGGACAAGCTTCGATGCAGTGCTCGTCTTTCGTGCAGGTATCGGTAATGACGTAGGCCATGGGAGGTCCTCCCCAGGATTGGAAGGAGCAAATCCTTTGCCAGCCGCGGGTTGCGAAGGCGAGCTTTATTTTCAAGAACTTGCAAACCCCAGGGGCAAAGCGGACTCACGCGGTCTGTGTGATGTGGCGCACGGTGCGTATGTTCACGCCCCACTTCCCTGCGCGTTGAGCGGTTCTTTACTTCGCCGGTTGTTTGCCCCATGCTCTGAGCTATGTTCGGGAAACCGCGACAACTGGAGACGGAAGCGCAGGTTTATGATGCCGCGATCAAGATCCTGATGCGGCGGGCGCATTCGGTGCACGAGATGAAGAAGGCGCTGGCGCGGCGGTGCGAAGACGACAAGATTGTGCGCGGCGTGGTGGAGCGGCTAAAGCGGGAAAGCCTGCTGGACGATGCACGTTACGCGAAGCAGTTCACGCGCCTGCGGACGGAATCGCGTAAGCAGGGCGAGTTTCGGATTGCGCGGGACCTGAGGGCGCGGGGAATACCCGACCGGCACATTGAGACGGCTATCAAGGACGCGGCGGCGGCGACGGATCCTGAAGCGATTATCCGGCAGAGGATTGAACGGAAGTTGCGGCTGTATCGCGGAGAGATAGACGAGCGGAAAATGGCTTCGCTTTACAGGTCGCTGATTGGGGCGGGGTTTCCGTCGGATTTGATACGGAAGGAACTGCACCGGATTACGCACGAGGAGGTTCCGGAAGTGGAGCCGAGCGACGAGTCGGCCTAGGGCTTGCCTTCTTTGAGGTTGGAGGGGACTTCCTTGAAATCCTCGGAGCGCGGGGAGTTTTGCAGGGCGAGCAGTAGTTTTTCCGGGGGCGCGACCAGTTTACGGGCGTTGAGGTCGAGCCAGCCGCCTTTGCTGCGGACGCGGGCGACGAGTTTCCCATCTTCGCGGTAAAAGGTGTTTTGGATCAGGAAGCGCGAACCGTCGGCGGAGAGTTCGGCGATTTCCATGGTTACGCGCAATTCATCGAGCAAACCCACTTCGCGGAAATATTCGAGTTCGTCGCGCAAGATCACCGGGCCCATGCGCAGGCGGTGGAATTCGGCCATCGGGAAACCGTTTTCGGAAAAATACATCATGCGGACGTCGGCGGACTTGTCGAGATAGGCGGTGTTGCGCATGTGGCTGTTGAAGTCCATGTCGCCCCAGCCAGCGGTGAGTTTGCGTTCGAACATCGGGCCTCCCGGGAATCATTGGAATGGTACAAATGGCGCGGAATTTTGCAAATGGCGGAACACGTGTAGTGGCCGGGGT
>DASSGJ010000004.1:0-5451 GCA_035693545.1 Candidatus Acidiferrum sp. | reverse complement strand
GGCGACAGCCGCGGAAGGATGCTCCGGCCGCTGCAGAATTTCCACATCCAGCACATCGAAAAGGCCGGGCCCCAAATTGTGAACGCGGTGCGTGAACGGAGTTTCGTGCAAAGTGCGCACCGAAACGTTGCCCGGCTGCTGCTCGATGGAAGGGGTCTCCGCCTCGTTCGGAAGCTGTTGGGCCGCTTTGGAGTGCCCCAGCCAGACGGCCACGTCGTCCACCGAATGGATGTGGTACGAGCTCCACTCGCCCGGCTGCAGCGTCACCCGGAGCACAAGCAGGTTTTCATTTTTCAAAAGAAGATGGTGGTGTGGCTCCTGTTCGACCGGAACGGGCGCGGGCGCCGACGATTCCTGAGCGACGAATACGGTGAGGAGAGCAATCGCCGGCGCGACGTTGAGCCAGGGTTTCATGGGCGGAGCCTTTCGTGCAGATTGGCAGCGGGTTGATTCTACTGGTGAATGAAAACTGAGCCAAAGGTTTTCTGCGCCGCCCGCCAGTCGCGAAGGGACTTCCTGAGACTAAACCACTCAAGTTCAGACTAGAATTTGCATTCGAGATTCAGCTGAAAACGCCGGCCGGGATAGGCAGAGGCAGGGAAACCAAGATTGGGGCCTGCGACACCAATGAACGTCACATAGTTCGGATGGTTCAGAATATTGAAAATGTTGACAGCCGCGGTCAATACGGGGCCGTCTTTTTTCTCCTTCTTGAAATGGAAATCGTGGGCCACGTTCACGTCCAGATTCACCAGCCCCGGCCCGTGCAGTGAATTGCGCGGAGCAAGGCCGCCATTCAACCGGTCGTTGAAAACTCCATCCCCATTCGAATCGAGCCCAGTGGTTACGTTGACCGGCTTGCCGGAGTACGCCTGCAGCGCAACACCGAGGCTGAAGAGGCTGGAAGGCTCAAACGTGCCGAGCAGATCAAATTTGTTGCGGCGGTCATTATCCGAGCGCGTCCAATCCAGATTCGGGAAATTGCTGTTGCCGGGGAAATACGTGATGCCGCCGGTGTTGTTGTAGGACTTGCCGAGAATGTACTGCGCCTGGCCGGCAAAGTATTTGGAGGGCTTGCCCCGAAACGTAACCTCCAGCGAATTCCCCTTCTGGTAGCCTTCGGACTCCATCTGACGAATCTGGCCGAAGGCGGGATTCGGGCGCGCGAGGTAGTCCGGCGCAAGCGGCGCATTGATGTCCCGCGACATGAACAAGTCAATTCCGCGCGTGCCAACGTAAGTGGCGCTGAGCGTACTCTTCGTTGTGACCTGGCGTTCAATACCGAAACTGTATTGAACGATATAAGGAATTCGCAGCCGCGGATCAAGCACCACCAGGCTGGTGGGAATGCCGACCAGGTCTGCGGGAGTAACGGGATAAGGAACCGGCCCATTGGTTTGCAGGGGAAGGAACTGGCGCAGCAGAGTTGTCCCGTCATAATGCAGCAGATCGGCAATGTTGCGGTTTCCCGGGCGGTCATAGAAAACACCTGCGCCGCCGCGGAGAATGATTTTGCCCTGGGGCCGGGGCGCCCAGGCAAAGGCAAAGCGCGGCGCAAAGTTATTCACGTCGTCGTTAAAATAGTTTGCGAAGTAATAGCGCACACCGAGGGTGACGGAGAAATTCGGCTTGACGCGCACGCTGTCTTCTATGAAGCCGGAAACGATGCGTTCCCAGAAAACCAGATGGCCGTTGCCGGTCTGGATGCGGAACCCGGCGGGCTGGTTCGCGTTGAACGCGGTGATGTCGGCAAACGTATAAGCACCCTGCCGGTAGGTGAAGTCGTCGCTACCGCGCCGACTTAAGTCTGGTACGTCCACGCCGAACACCAGCATGTGGCGCCCGTTGGTGTAGGTAACAAAGTCGGTGCCATCAAAATGCGCTTCCGTGCGATGAAGGTCGGCCTGCGCGCCCCCGCCGGTGAAAACGCCCTGCACGAGCAACTGGGGCGCGGCGACGTTGCTGGTGGTGGGATTATCGTTGTGGCCAAACAGAAAGCGGAGCTGATTCACCCACTTTGAAGAAAAGATATGGCGGTAGCTCACGTTGATTTCATGCTCGGTGAAACCTGTTGTGTACCCAGCCTCGGGGAGAACCAGGCCGCCGACGCCCTGGTTCCTCAGTTTCTGATCTTCGTAGGAATATCCGATCCAAAACTGATCGCCATTATCGAAATCGTGGAAGGCTCTGAAAGATCCGAAAAAATGCCGCTGCGGCGCGGCAACATTCTCGTCAATGCCATTGGTGGTTGGCGGAATGGGTGAGCCGAAGGTGTGCACCACGGCCTGAAGATTGTCGTTATCCTGCTCGAGCGAGAGAAGAAATGTATTTCGCTTATCGTGGCCCAGCGGCCCGGTGAAGGAACCTTCTTCCATGTACCGGCTTTCGGACGGCTTGGTCGGGGCGAAAGCATTGCTCGCGTCGAAAACGGAATTGCGGGTGAGAAAATTCACGGTGCCGTGGTACGCCGGCGTTCCAGCCTTGGTGGTGATTTCGACGCGCGCGCGCCCAGGGCGGGCGAACCGCGCCGAATAAGGATTCTGATTGATTTTCACTTCCTGGACGGCGGAAGCGGATACGCCGGGGCCGTTGGCCTCGACGCCGTTTACAACGAGCGAGACGCCGCTGCTGGCGATGGCATCGTCGCTGAGGAAGCGCGACAGAAGTGTGATGTAGTCAAGGTCGAAGACGGGGACGCGATCGAGAGCGTCGCGGGTAATGTTATTGGCGTTGAGATTTTCGGAGGGGTCGGAAGAAGTCTGCGGGATGTTTTCATCAGCGGTGACGCTAACGACCTCGCTGAGGGTGGAAATACCCAGCGTAATTCGAAGAGGTGAGAGGGGTTTTGCTCCAACATTGAGGTCGACAATTCCGTCTTTGAACCCGGCAGCGTGGATGCCCAGGCGATACTTGCCGTGGGGAAGATCGTCGAAGAAGAAGTAGCCGTTATGGTCCGTTGTGGTGGATGCCTGAACCGAGCCGTTGGAGGTGAGCAAGGTGACTTGAGCACCCACTACTTCGGCTGACGAAGGATCAAACACCGTGCCGGAAAGACTGTGGGCTGGAGCTGCGGGCGGAGGAGTCTGGGAGAGCAGAGCGCCGGGAAGCACAACCAAGAGGAGGAAAAAAACCAGCGTACGATTTGCGCATTGCAGGAAAGCCGGCGGATTGGAATTCACACAGTTCATTTGGCCCGTGGGCGGAGAGCGGCCCGGGAAACACGCGAACGCTCCACCGAAGGAACGAAGAGACACACCCTCCTCTACGTTAGCAAGATACGGAAGCCAACCTAAATGGAAGATAAAAGCCGGCAGGAGCTAGCCCTTGGCTTTTTGCAGCTCTTCGGTGAGCGCGGGCATGACTTCGAAAATGTCGGCGACGATGCCGTAGTCGGCGATTTCGAAAATGGGGGCGTTCTGGTCTTTGTTGACGGCGACGATCGTGCGCGCGCCCTTCATGCCGACGACGTGCTGGATGGCGCCGCTGATGCCGAGCGCAAGATAAAGTTTCGGCGCAACGGTTTGGCCGGAGCTGCCGATCTGACGCTCCATCGGGAGCCAGCCTTCGTCGCAGATCGGGCGCGACGCCGCGAGTTCCGCGCCCATGGCTTTCGCCAGGGCTTCGGCCTGCGCGATGTTTTCAGGCGCTTTGATGCCGCGGCCGATCGAAACAATAAGCGGTGCCTGGGTGAGGTCAACGGCAGACTTTGCTTCCTTGAAAAGTTCCAGCGGTTTGGTGCGAATGTCCCCGGCGTTCACATTCACAGCTACAGAATTGACGGGAGCTTTGCCGCTCGGATGAGCCGCAAGTTGATCGGCGCGGAAGGCGCCTGATTGAAACGATACGAACCACGGAGCCGCGCCTGTGAAGGTGACATCCGCAGCGGTTTTGCCCTGAAACATCTGGCGCACGAAAACCAGTTTGCCGCCTTCGCTGCGGAAGCCCACGCAGTCTCCGACCATTCCCTTGCCGAGCGTCGCCGCGAGTTTCGGAGCGAAGTCGCGCACCTGATAGGTGTGCGGGAAAAGAACGAGATCGGGCTTGGCCGATTCGATGACTTGTTTCAGCGCGATGCAGTAGCCATCCGGTGTGTAAGCATCAAGAAGGTCATGCTCGACAAGAAGAACTTCAGCGACGTTTTTTGCCGCCAGTTCACCGGCAAGCGCCGCTACCCCCTTGCCGATAATCAAGGCGCTGACGGTAGCCGATGACGCAGCGGCGATCTGCTGGGCTGCCACGAGGGTTTCAAAGCTGGCGTTGTTCCACTTTCCCTGGCGTTGTTCCGCGATGACGAGAATTTTCATGTTCAGATCACCCGCGCTTCGAACTTGAGTTTTTCCACCAGCTTGGCCGCGGCTTCCTTCGGGGTTCCGGTCAGGAATTCCGTTTTCTTGGTTTTCGTTGGGACATAGATCTTTTCGATTTTCTGCGTCGGCTCGGCGGTGACGCCAAGAGCTTCGCGAGTGAGCGTGGCGATTTCCTTTTTCTTTGCGGCCATGATGCCCTTCAGCGTGGCGTAACGCACTTTGTTGATACCCGACTGAATGGTCAGCACTGCGGGCAGCGGGCACTCGATATGTTGGAACCAGCCGGCTTCAAGCTCGCGCTTCAGCTTCATCTTGGCGTCCTGCACCTCAATTTGCATAATCAGCGTGGCGTGCGGCAAATTCAGCAGCGCGGCAAGCAGCACGCCCGTCTGGCCGAACCCGTGGTCTTCACTCTGGAGGCCGGTGAGGACCAGATCGATCTTTTCCTTGGCGATCGCCGCGGCAATTACTTTTGCGGTCCCAAGCGGATCGAGTTGCGCGAAATTATCGTCGGCGATGTGGATGCCTCGGTCAGCGCCCTTAGCGAGCGCTTCCTTAATCGTTTGCTTCACGCGTTCGGGGCCGAGCGAAAGCGCGATCACTTCCCCGCCATGCTTTTCCTTCAGACGGAGCGCTTCTTCGAGCGCGTAGGAATCCGGCTCGTTCATTTCGAAGCCGATGTCGGATTCCTTGATCCAGTTGCCGGAGATCGCGAGGGGAGCATCCTTGGCCGGAACCTGCTTGATGCAGACGAGAATGTTCATTGCGTTCCTTCCGATCCTAAAAGCGCCCGCCGCGGCGGGCGGCCGCTACATAGGCTTAGTGAGACTGGCGCGGGGAGCGAAGGAGGGAAAAACTATTTCCCGGCCCAGCGCTTGAAAATCAGGGCGGCGTTGGTGCCGCCAAATCCGAACGAGTTCGAAAGCGCGTAATCCACGGTGGCTTTGCGCGCGACGTTGGGAACGTAGTCGAGATCGCAGTGTGGATCCGGCTTTTCCTGGTTGATGGTGGGCGGCAGAGTCTGATCGCGCAGCGCAAGCACGCAGATGCCGCCTTCAAGGCCCCCGGCACCGCCAAGGAGATGCCCGGTCATGGACTTCGTTGAACTAACTGGCAATTTCTTGTTGATCGCGCGTTCACCGAA
>DASSGJ010000003.1:0-2011 GCA_035693545.1 Candidatus Acidiferrum sp. | reverse complement strand
GACCTGAAGGTCGGCCACTACAAAAGGATGGCGCCCGGCGACGGGTGTCGCTCGGGCGCTTTGGAGTCGTTGGAGCGATTCGTCTATTTATGCGGACTTGGCGCGCTGTTTTTGGGCGGCCTGCATTTGGGCGTGGATGGCCTTCATTTGCTCGCGTGCCTGGGCGACGCGCTTGCGGCCGTCGGGCGTGGCGTCGATGAGCTTCTCAAAGCTGGCGGCGAATTGCGGGCCGTAAGCGGCGCGGACTTCACCGAGAAGCGGTTCGATCTTGGAGAAGACGCCGATGTGCTCGCCGTTGCTGTCGGAGAAAAGCTCCAGGCTGATGGCGCCGTTCTTGACGAGGGCGGCGGCCATTTCCCAGTAGCTGAGGACCATGCGCAGATAACCGCTATTCTCGCTGAACATTGCGGTGTTGAAGTCCGCGAAGGATTGCGGATTGAAGTCGCGAAAATACCAGTCGCGGGCTTTGCGCATGGTGTCTTCGCGGCGGAGATTGTAAAGATTGAGAATGAGTCCTGCTTCATCTTGCTTCGACATGAGGGAAAGCTCCTTTTTATTTTTTGGTGCTTCCGGTGATGCCGGACCGCTTAGGATCGGCGCCACCGGGTTGATTCGGGGAAACGAGTTGCCGGATCCAGAAGAGCCGGCTGGCCAGATCGTTGGTTGCCACGGTCCCTCCACTGCGCAACCCGGCGCGCCAAACTGCGGCGCGGGAGAAAAAGCCGGGTTGCTCCGGTCGGGATGACAGAGAAGGAGAACCCTCCTTCGAGGGAGTTAGTGGCTGTCGTTGTGGCAGCAGCCGGCGTCGGCTTTGGCTGCGGCGGCGCGGGCGGGGTCGGCGGACTTGCCGGCTGCTGGGGCGGGATATTTGTCGTGGTGGCGGACCCAGCCCATGGGATGCGGTTTCTGGTTGGCTTCGTCGCGGCCTTTGGGGACGCGATCGAGGAAGAAGTAAACGCCGAGGAGTTCCTCGAGACCGCGGCCGAAGGTGGAGTAGGTGTGGTAGACGTTGCCGGAAGGATCCTTGGCGAAGACGCTGAGGCCGGGCGCTTCTTCCGAGGGAAAACCCACCGTGTCGTAGTTGTAGGGTTTGCCGGAGGCGAGTTCTTCCTGGGTGAAGGAGACGCGAAAGTCCTGATTGAAGGAGTTGCCGGAGGAAGAGGCCCACGGGAAGCGCCAGCCCATGCGCGTTTTGAACGACTCGATTTTGGGGAGCGGGGCGCGAGAGATGGCGGTGAAGGTGACGTCGCGCTGGAGGAGATGCGGATGCACGCCGTCAATGCCGTCGCCGACCATCGAGCAACTCGGGCAGCCCTCGGGCCACTCGGGGCCAAACATGAAGTGATAGACGGCGAGTTGCGAGCGGCCGTCGAAGAGATCCGCGAGGGATTTTCTTCCAGCGGGCGTATCGAAGAGATAGTTCTTCTCGACACGAACCCATGGCAACGCCTGGCGCTCGACGGCGAGGGCGTCGCGCAGATGGGTCAGCTCTTTTTCTTTTTTGAGCAGCGCCTTGCGCGCGGCCAACCAATCGGCGGGCGCGGCGATGCGGGGACGTTCGAGCGTGGTAGTGGTCATGACTGCTTCTCCTTTATTTTTGAAGCTACTGCATTTGAATCGAGGCTGCGTTTACCGAAACTTGTGATGCGGCGAATTTTGGCGAAGACCAGGGCCACCACTCCACCGCTGGAAGTGAGGCCGACGGCAAACGTTGCGGCATTCGCGATGCAAGCGGGACAAATCATGGGTGTCTCCTTCACGCAGCGGCTAGGCGCTTTGCGCCTTTTGTGCGAAAAGGGGCGGCTCGTCGGCGCTGGGGCCCCAGCTCGCGGGCACGGACACATCGAGCATACGAAGATAGACGCTGAACTGGCCGCGATGCTGGTACCAGTGGCTGAGCAAGATGTCGCGAAGGAAGGCACCGCGAGGCTGCGCGAGCACTTCCCTTTGGCCAAGCATCAAGCGCCAGGTTTCGTTCATCGCGGGGTCGCTAAATTTCGGCAAAACGCGG
>DASSGJ010000002.1:0-10727 GCA_035693545.1 Candidatus Acidiferrum sp. | reverse complement strand
CGAATCCTCCGAGCATGAATAATTTTGTTCGGCCCAAGAAAGGAAATGGTTGACAACCCGCTTCGTATGATGGTACAGCGGCTATACCTATTGTGCGGGGTCTGCTCCCGAGCAGGGGATTTTACAGGGGTGTGGAATGTTGAATTGTGTCTATTTGCGGAAGTCCTTTGGCCTTCTGGCTCTGCTTTCTGCCGTTCTTCTCCTTTCTCTCCCGGCCTACCCGCAAGGGAACACCGGACGCATCCTCGGCGCCGTGTCCGACCAATCGGCTACCTACATCGCCGGCGCCACGGTCACCATCACTGACGTGCAACGCGGCGTCTCGCAAACTCTGAAGACCGACTCGGATGGGGCCTACGTTGCGATCAACCTTTTGCCCGGCACATACACAGTCCGCGCTGAGGTGAAGGGTTTCAAAGTTTTCGAGCGGAAGAACATTTTGCTCGAAGTCGGCAAGGATGTGCGGGTTGACGCAGTGCTGCAACCCGGCTCGGCAACAGAGACGATTACCATCACGGAAGAGGCGCCGATGATCGATGCTACCAGCACGACGCTGGGTGGCACAATCAGCAACGAAATTATCAATGACTTGCCGTTGAACGGACGCAATTATCAAAACCTGATCTCGCTGCGCCCGGGCACGTCCGTTTATCCAGGAGGCGGTCCGTGGACGCAAACCACGAATGGCATTCGTCCCGAAGACACTAGCTACATCGTTGACGGCATCACCAACGATGAAGCGTTCATGGGCTTGAGCGTCACCAACGCAGCCGCAGTCATCGGAGATGCGGCTACGATTTTGCCCATCGATGCGATTCAGGAATTCAACACGCAGGTTAACCCGCGAGCAGAGTTTGGGTGGAAACCAGGAGCCATTACCAGCGTGGGCATCAAGACCGGTACGAACACAATCCATGGTTCCGCTTATGCTTTTGGCCGCTCAGACTCATTCGATGCGCGCAACTATTTCAATCCGGTGGGTGACCCAAAACAGCCTCTTGAGCTGGAACAGTATGGGGGCAGCGCGGGCGGTCGAATCATACCGGACAAGCTTTTTTGGTTCGGCGCCGTTGAAGTCCAGAAATACACCGTTGGCAACGCTCTCCCAGGGCATGTCCCGACGACCGCGGTAGTGCCTTCCACCGATCCAATTCCAGCCGATAACGGCTGCCAGGTTCTCACCTTACAAAACTGTGCCATCAGCATTCCCAACGCGATTGCCGACCTGACCGCAGCAAATCCGGGCTTTACGGTCAATCCGCTGAGCAACTATTTACTGGGATTCTATACTCCAAACTCCGGCCAGGGATCGTTTGTGCCACTCACTTATCCCAACGAAAACAGTTCGAAGAACACCGTGGGGAAAGTGGACTATCACTTAAATGACAAAAACGTCTTGAGCGGTTCTTACTTCTTCGGCAACGACACGATCGTGGGCATGGATTTCTTTGAACTGCTGGCTCAATTCCGGACGAAAGTGCATTCGCGCGCACAAGCTTTGGCAACCCACTGGACCTATACCCCCAGTTCCACACTGGCCAATGATCTCAGGTTCGGATTCACCCACTACACACTTCAAATCATTCCGAGCGACGTCTCCACGAAATACGACATCACTACCGGACTTTCCAATCCCCTGCTAAACGGCATACCCAACGTGAATATTCCTGGCGTGTTTACCGAGCTGGGTTCATTCCATAACTTTCCGAAGATTGTCGGCCCAGACAAGGTTTACGACGTAATCGATCAGGTCTCCTACCTCCGCGGAAAGCACGCATTCAAGTTTGGCGGGGAAATCCGTAGGGACCTGGTTCACCAAGCGACCTTCCGCGCCGGGCGCGGCCGGGTGTTTTTCAACAGTCTCGAGGATTTCCTGCAAGGCAACGTGGCCAAGGACACCTTTCTGGCGGGAGACCCGACGCGCAACCTGTCGCAGTGGTTGTATGCAGGCTATGCACAGGATGACTGGCGGATCACTCCGAAAATTACCTTGAACCTCGGCCTCCGCTACGAATTCCAGGCCGTCCCCACAGAAGCAAACGACCTCCTTGGCAACTTTGAACCTTCGGTTGGCTTCGAGCAGGTGGGTAAGAACATCAGCTCCATTTACAACCCCGACCACCGCAACTTCTCTCCGCGTATCGGTATCGCGTGGGACGTAACGGGCAAGGGGACAACTATCGTCCGTGCAGGCGGCAGCATCGTTTACAGCCTGCTCTCGATGAGCACGTTCCTGTCGCAGCAGAATACTCAGAATACGGTGACCCTGGGCGTCGGTACCGTCCCCACAGGCGCAACGCTGTTTTACGGCACACAATGCCCGCCCCCGAATGGTTGCCCCGGCATCGGAAATATCACCGCTACGGGCATCAATCTCCATCTGGCTTCGCCCGGCAACGTTGGTGTTACATGGCAGGATCAAACCACGCCTATTTATCCGGCAAGCGTTGCCAGCCTTCTTCAGTGCGGCGACGGGCTGAACGGCAACCCAGGGCCCTGCAACACCTTCGCGATGAATCGGAACTTCCGCACCCCGTATGTTTCGAACTGGACGCTAGGCATACAGCATGCTTTCTCAGGAAAATTGTCGTTCGAGTCTACTTATGTGGGAAACCACGGGACCAAACTTACCGGCGTAGTTGATCAGAATCAAGCGCTTCCCACTGCGACTGCAGATGGAGCTCAACCTTTCGCCGCTCAGTATCCATATCTGAATATCATCAACTACCTCTCGAATTTCTACGGCTCTACCTACAACGGTTGGCAGAACACCCTGACGGCGCGCAATTATCACGGGCTTGACTTTGTCCTGGGATATACGTATTCGCACGCCCTGGATGACTTGTCCTCCAACTGGGTGGCCTTTCTCCCCATGGACAGCACTCGTCCGTCGCTGGACCATGCGAGCGGGGACGAGGACATCCGCCATCGCTTTACGTTATCGATTACGTATTCACTACCCCAGAAGAAGGGCTATTGGCAGATGCTGGAGGGCTGGCAGGTCAATACCATTATTACGGTGCAGTCCGGGCAGCCGTGGAACATTAACGACCAGGCCTTCAACTTCAGTGGAACAAATGAAGCTGCAGATCGCTGGGACTTCGTCGGAAGGCCGTCTGACTTCAAATCCATTGGCCCGAGTGGGATTCCCTGCTTTGGTCCGGGAGGGGGAGGTGCATGCACCGGCGGCATACCAACGGCTTGCACAAGTGCTGCCACAGCATTGGGAGCAAACGTGCTTGATGCGCTCAATGCGGCGGGCTACTGCTATATGGTTCACAATTCCGTGCTGATTCCGAATGGTTTCGGCGCGTTCGGCACCATGGGTCGCAATGTTTTCCGCGACACCGGCTTCCGGAATGTTGACTTTTCCGTCAGCAAGAATTTCAATTTCGGAGAGCGCGTCAAAGCACAATTCCGCTTTGAGACCTTCAACATCTTCAATCACCCCAACTTTGCCAATCCGAACGGCGCCACCAGCGGTTATGGCCAGGGTGCAAACGCCGATCCATCCGCAGCCGGCGCATTTGGTTGCGGCTGCGCTACACCTGACCAAGCAGCATTCAATCCGGTTCTCGGCTCGGGAAGTAACCGGGCGATTCAGCTCGGCTTGAAGTTCCTCTTCTAGTTGGATGGATGGACTAAGCTTCAACGGGGCCGGACTCTTTCCGGCCCCATTTTTTCTTCATAGATCGTGCAAGCGATTCTTGATCTGCATCCGAAAGGACCCATTCAGCATGCGCGCTCGGACAATTTGGTTCTTCGTTCTCGTTTTTTTGTCGGCTGGCACTCTGCTTTCGGTTACATCCAGAAACATCATTGCTGCAGACAGCGACGCAGCGGTGATGCAGGCGGATCGGGCGTTTGTGCAGGCTGCGGCGAAGGGGGATGCGGCGTCGCTGGGGAAAATGGTCGATGCGGAATTTACCTGGACAGATTCCGAGGGAAAGACGCTGACGCGTGAGGAAGTGTTGCGGGCGGTGCCGAAGAATGCGCTTGGCGATGAGAGCGGCGTTGAGGTTAGCGAGCGAACTTATGGGCAGGTCCGCGCGGTGCAGGCGAGCCGCGGGAAAGTGCATATTTTGCGGATGTGGGTGCAGCGCCCAAGCGGGTGGAAATTGCTGGTGTACCACGAGGTGAAGCAACTGGAGCAGCCTTCAACTTCGGCCGGTTCGGGCGTGAAGGAATGCGAGAACCCTTGCAACGCGGTGCCGTTTAAGCCGGCGAACGAGGCGGAGGCGGCGATCATTGCTTCCTGGCAGGCGCTGGAAACCGGAGTGACCGCGCATGACGCGGAAGCTTGGGCGCCGCATATTGCGGAAGAATTTGTGCAGATCAGTTCGAACAGCGACCACCCCATTTCGAAAGCCGGACGCATCGACACTCTCAATAAACAGAAGGCCAGTGGAGCCGGCTCCGCCCCGGCTCCGCTGGTGACCGCGAAGATGTTTGATTTCGGCGACGCCGTGATCATGACTTGCCTGCACCAGCCGTATTCCGGCAAGCCGATTCATGTCAGCCGGCTCTGGATAAAGCGCGATGGCAAGTGGATCATGTCCATCAGCTACCAGACGGCGATTCAGGCCGCGCCACTGAAGTAGTTTCGAGAAGTAGTTTCGAATGGATGCGCTTCCGTTCGAACGTTGTAAAGATTCGAACGCTCCGTCATTCGAATGTTTCACGGAATGTTCCACGAGGAACACTTTGAATATGTCACTTACTGGTTATCATAATCACAAAATTTACGTAAATGTCGGCGCGCCGACATTCCTGGCCCTCGCGATCCTCGCGTTCGCCGCGGTCCCGCTCCGCGCCGCCGACTCCTCTCCTATCCTCCAAATCGATAAAGCATTTGTGCAGGTGATGCTGCACAAGGACGCCCCCGCCGCCGGAACTTTGCTGTCCCCGGACTTCACATGGATCGATGCGGTTGGAAAGCGTCTTGCCAGGGAGCAAGTCCTGAAGACGCTTCCTCCCGTTGCGAATTCCGACGTCGAAGCGCGCGTTCGCGTTTACGGGAAAACCGCGGTGGTGTGGGCCAATCGCGGCAAGATGAACGTGCTCCGCGTGTGGGTGAACCGCGGAGACGCCTGGCGCATCCTGCTCTATCAGGAACTGAAGCAGGTGGAACAATCGGAACCGCCCGCCGCCAGGACTTCCGTCGAATGCATCAACCCGTGCAAGACCATTCCCTTCGAGCCAAAGACTGCGAACGAGAAAGAAGCGATCGCTTCCTGGCAGGGAGTGATGCGCGCGATGGCGGAAAGCAACGCCGATGCGTACTCGCCTCTGATTGCCGATGAATTTACCGCCACAGACACCTTTCACGAGCGGCCGTTCACCAAAGAGGATCGCCTAGCGCAAATCAACAAGCAGAAAACGACCGGCAGGCGCGCCGCCCCGCAGGAATTACTGTCGGCGGAGATGTTTGATTTTGGCGAAACCGTGATGATGATCGCGCACGAGCGGCGCCCCGGCGCGAAATCCTATTTCAATACGCGCATGTGGGTGAAGCGCGACGCCCGCTGGCAGATGCTCTTCAGCTTCAACACCCAAATCGAGTAAGAACAGCGGCGCCATGTAGGGGCCGGGCTCGCCCGGCCCTCTTCGATTTCTCTATCGCGCAGTGTTGTTCCGCGTCGTCCTCGACCAGACGGGCGGAGCAAGCTCCGCCTCTACAAACTATGAGGTTCGACGTGTCTACGCGCTCTGGTACAGCTTGGTCATCACGAATTCGCGGTGGCCGAGCGCTTCGGCGCAGGTCAACCGGCCGTTGCAGGTGCGCAGCATGATGTCGATCAACTGATCGCCGGCCTGATCCATGGTCATTTCTCTCCGCAACAGGCCCGAAACATCGAGATCGATGTGCTCGCTCATGGTGCGGGCGGTTTTTGGATTAGCGGTGAGCTTGATGACCGGCTCGATAGGATTGCCGATCACATTGCCCTGCCCCGTCGGGAAAAGATGTACGACGAAACCCGCCGCGGCTTGCAGCGTTACGCACTCGGCTGCGGCGGAAGATGTATCCATGTAATAGAGGCCCGGGCCTTTGGCTGGAGCTTCGGCGGGCTTCAGGACATCAATGAATCTCGCCTTCTTGCCGATTTTCTGGAAATTGCCGAAAGCTTTCTCTTCGATGGTGGTCAGGCCGCCGGCGATATTTCCCTTTGTCGGCTGCGATTCGGAAAGGTCGCTGGTCTTGTGGCGCTCGATGACTTCCTGGTAAGCGCGAAAGACCTGCATGAATTTTTCGCCGATCTCTTTTGTCTCGGCGCGGCTGGCGCAAACAACTTCCGCGCCGGTCAGTTCGGAGGTTTCGCCAAAACAAGTTGTTGCGCCTAGCGGATCGAGCTTGTCAATCAGGTTGCCGACCGTGGGGCAGGAGCCGAGGCCGGAAGTGGTATCGCTCTCGCCGCATTTCGTGGAGACGAAAAGTTCTTCGATGGAGCAGGCTTCGCGCTGCTTCTCGCTGGCCCACTGGACGAATTCGCGCGCTTTGCGGGAAGCGTTGGCAATGGTGGTGATGTCTCCGTTGCCTTCGATGGCGAATCCAGCCACCGGCTTGCCGGTTTTGGCGATGCCGTCCACGATGCGGCCGGTCCAGCCGGGTTCGATGCCGATGACGACGCAGGCCGCGACGTTGGGATTCGAGCCGGTGCCGATGAGCGTGCGGAAGTGGAGTTCGAGGTCTTCGCCGAATTGCAGCCGGCCGTAGGCATGCGGCAGCGCGAGAGTGCCCTTGATGTTGTTGGCGACCGCTTCGGCGGCTGCGTTGGAAAGATCATCGAGCGGCAGAATCACCACGTGATTGCGAATGCCTACGCGCCCGTTTTCCCTGCGATACCCAAAAAACTGATAGCCCATCGTTACCACCTCTTCGTTTTCATGTTGTGAACGTGCACGTGATTCCCTTTGCCGATTGCGGCGACGGCGCGGCCAACGTCGTGACCGTATTTCAAAACGGTGTCGCCGGACTTTATTTCTTTCAAGGCGATTTTGTGTCCGAGCGGAACCGCATCGAGCGCCTTGAGCGAGACGGTTTCGTCGGTTTCCATGATCCAGCCGGTGAGCTCTTGTCCGGGCTTGGCGTTTTCGACGACCATCACGCCGACGGTGTCGGCCTTGTCGTGAACAATGAAGTGTGTCTCCATTTTTCTCTTCCTCTTTTTGAAATAAAAATAAAACCTAACCGGCGGCTGAATTGTCCACGGGTGCCTGGGACAACCCATCCTTCAACAGACGATGGACTTCCTCGGCAGCTTTGCTGACTTCTTCACGAAGAATGTTTTCAGCCAGCGCAGCGTCTTTCGCACGGATCGCTTGCACCAGCGCGCGAAGATTCTTCAAACTCTGGCGATCTCGCTCGGCGGAACGGTTGGGGTGCGTGAGTCCCAAGCCGCGCCAACGCCAGATGCGGCCATGAAGGATGGCGAGCATCGAAGCAAGCGTTTCGCTTTTTGCGCCTTCAAAGAGAACTTCGTAGAAATTGTTTTTCGTTTCGAGCATGGACCGGGCGTCGCCGGAGCCGTACGCTTTCTCGACAACGGTGAGGGAACGATCGAGGCGAGCGATTTGTGCATCACCGGCTTGTTCGGTGAAGAGTCGCGCAGCGAGTCCCTCGAGCACAGCGCGAATGGCGTAGATGTCGCGCGCTTCCTCGACGGTGAGCGTGCGAACGATCGGGCCCTTGTTGGGAATGATGGCGACGAGGCCTTCGGATTCGAGTTGGCGAAGAGCTTCGCGGATGACGGTGCGGGAGACGCCCATCATGGCGATGAGTTCGCGCTCGACGAGGCGCGCGCCGGGATTGAGGCGGCCGGCGATGATGGACTGGCGGAGTTCGTCGAGAACCTGGCGGCGAAGGGGCGCGGCGGATTTGGGGATGGCCGCGAGAGCGGAAGAGCGGCGGAGTAAAGGACTTGACTTCGGCATATTCTCGTAATACGGTACTACCATATGATACTGTTTGCAACTCCATTCTTTTGTTCGAGGATCTTGTGACCTCCACTCCCGTTAAACTCGCCATCGTTGGCCTTGGGCGCTGGGCAAAGGTGCTGACTCGCGCTTCGGCCAAGTCCGAAAGACTGAAAATTGTTGCCGGCTACAGCCGTTCGGCGGAGAAGCGCGAGGCGTTTCAGGCAGAGATGGGCGTACCGTCGGCGCCGACGATGGAAGCGATTCTTGGCGACGCTTCGATTGAAGGCGTGATTTTGACGGTGCCGAATGAGCAGCACCTGCCGATGGCAGCGATGGTGGCGAAGGCGAAGAAACATGTGTACACGGAAAAGCCGATTGCGAGTTCGCTGGTGGAGGGGCTGCAGATTGCGGCGCTGGAAAAGAAATACGGAATTACTGTTACGGTGGGTCACAGCGCGCGATTGATGGCGGGGATTCGGAAGATTCGAGAGGCGATTGACGCGGGGGAACTGGGACGCGTGGCGTTCATTGAGGCGAATTTTTCAAACAACCGGGCGCTGGAACTGACGCCGAAGACGTGGCGCTGGTATAAGGATAAGGCTCCCGGAGGGCCGCTGTCGCAACTGGCGATTCACCAGTTTGATGTGCTGCATTATTTGGGCGGCGAAGTGGTGGAGGCGAGCGGGATGTCTTCGAAACTTTCGCCAGTTGGCGCGGAAGTGGACGACCAGTCGATGACATTGCTGAAATTCGCGGATGGGAAGATCGGGTACGTGGGGTCGTGCTGGACTTCGCCGGGAATTTTTTCGGTGCGGGTGTTCGGATCGAAGGGATTGATGCACTACGAAATTGATTTCGACACGTGGGATACGCCGGACCAACTGCACAAGAAATCCACGCTCTACATTCAGCGCGGGGTCGACGGGTACGCGAAACGGGAAGACTTGAAAGTGCCGGAGAGTGATATGTTCCGCGCGGAGCTGGAAATGTTCGCGGAAAGCTGCCGAACCGGGAAAGCAAACGAATTGAGCGCGCAGAACGGGAACGTGGCGGTGGCGATGGTTTACGCGGCACTGAAATCGCTGGAGCAGAACGGGCAGAGCGTGGCGATTGCGAGCGTCCTGAAAGACGCGCAGAGCCGGGTGACGGAATGACGGGAGGACCGATGCTTGCCAGCCGGTATTTTGTGGATTTGACGCAGCCGGAGATTGCGGCGCAACTGAAGAAGAACCCGCTGGTGATTCTGCCGCAAGGAAGCGTAGAGCAGCACGGGCCGCATCTGCCCACGGGGACGGACATTTTTGCGTCGAATGTGATTGCGCACGCGGTGGCGGAGCGGATGGACGGGCTGGTGCTGCCCGGCGGGCCATTGGGCGTGACGCCGCTGCACATGCCATTTGAAGGAACGATCACGCTATCGCCGGATACGTACATGAACGTGGTGAAAGAGACCTGCGCTTCGGTGGCGCAGCACGGCGCGAAATATCTCCTGATTCTGAACTGGCACGAGTTGAACATTCCGCCTCTTGGAGTTGCTGCGGATTTGCTGCATCGCGAACATGGCATGACGGTGCTGACGGTGCAGGCGTGCTTTGTAGCGGAAGATATGTTCGGCAAGGAATGCGGCGGACTGACGCACGGCGGAGAGATTGAAGCGCTGGCGGTGCTGGCGTACCGGCCGGACCTGGTGCACCTAGAGCGGATTGATTATTCGTCGGACCATGCGCACGGGCACAAGGTGGATGCGCTGCGGCGGACGCGGAGTTACCAACCGGTGCTGACAGATGTGCGTTCGATTGCGCCGACGGGATGGTATGGCAGCCCGCAGCACGCGACGATTGAGAAGGCGCAGAAAATGCTGAACAGCGTTGCGGATTCGATTGCGACGCAATCCGCGGAAATCTTCAAGCAGCTGGACAAGATTCAGGGCGGGACGGCTGAGTTGCGGCAACTGAGCAAGGTGCGTTGATGGCGCGGCTGTTTAAGCAGGGCGAGGCGAAAGAACTTGGACTGCCAGGGCGCAAAGCGATGGAGATTGTGTCGGGCGAGCGCGGGGCGCGCGGGGTGACGCTGCGGCTGGTAGAAATTCCGGTGGTGAAGCCCGGAGATGCGCCGCGCGCGGCGCACCAACATTCGGAATTTGAAGAGTGCATTTACACGCTTTCGGGAGAGGGAACGACTTTTGCGGACAGCGGCGAATACCCGATGAAGCCCGGCGATACGCTGCTGATGCCACCGGGCGAAAAACATGTTACGCGGAACACGGGAAATGAGCCGCTGGTACTGTTATGCTTTTTCCCTGTTGCGAATGTTGCCGCGGCCACCCAGGAGCCCGGCGTTTCTCCAAGGAAAACAAACAGACCATGAGCATCGACGTGCTGTGCCTGCGCCCTGTCGAGGATTTTCGTCGAGTGGGGGCGTTGCCACCCGATTCACTGAAAATCGCGTACCGCGCTCCAAACGATGGAGATGTGGCGGAGTTGATGAAAGAGGCGCGCGTGCTGGTGATTCCCGCGGTGGGGCCAAAACTTTCAACCGCACTTTTCGAAAACACGAGCGTGAAGTTTGTGCAGGTGACGGGGGCGGGGCTGGACCGGCTGGATCTGGAATTTCTGCGAGGGCGAGGCATTGGCCTGGCCAATGTTCCCGGCGGAAGCAACGAATCGGTTGCGGAGTACGCGGTGACGACAGCGACCGTACTGCTGCGCGGCCTCTTTTGGGCGGACACGGAGATTCGCAAAGGCAATTACAACGAATTCCGGGCGCGGATGATTGCCGACACTTTGCAGGGGTTGGATGGACTGACCGTG
>DASSGJ010000001.1:0-2461 GCA_035693545.1 Candidatus Acidiferrum sp. | reverse complement strand
GTTTTGCCGAGCCAGCAAGCCGATTCACCATCCCCTGTGGTTGGGCGGAGAGCAACACTTGCTTCGCGGTACTGGCCTACAACGCGCGTCGGCAGCGCCGCGGCTGCCGTTGTGCTCACGGCGCTACTCGGTGTCGTGGTCACCTGGGGAATTTTGCGGTTCGTTGGGAAGTACGGTTTGACGCTCTTCATCTCTTTACCCTTTGTGATGGGCTATCTGGCGGTTGCGATCTACGGCCGCACCCAACCGGTGGATTCGGGAGACATGCTCGGAGTCGTTTCACTTTCCGTTCTGCTGACGGGAGCTGGCATTACCGCGATTGCGGTCGAAGGAATAATCTGCCTGCTGATGGCAGCGCCATTGGCGTGGGTGCTGGCAGTTTTTGGAGGCTTCCTGGCCATGTTGATCCACGGACGGGCCAATTCTCCACGGGCCACGCCCGCGATGTACGCCGTAATGCTGGTCTCGCTTCCTGCGCTGCTCGGAGTCGAGCACGTCGCGCCACCGCCGGTGCCGCGGTTCCAGGTGCATACATCCATCGAGATTGCGGCGCAACCAGAGATTGTCTGGAAGCGCCTGATCGAATTTCCGCCGCTGCCCGCGGCAACGGAGTGGCCGTTCCGGCTGGGCATCTCCTATCCGATCGAAGCGCGTATCACAGGAGAAGGTCTCACCGCCGACCGCGAATGCCGCTTCTCCACCGGAAGTTTCAAGGAGCCCATGCTTGCGTGGGAACCTGGTAGGCACTTCGCCTTCTCTGTTTCCGACGAACCACTACTGATGAAAGAAACCTCCCCTTACGAGAACATCCACGTGCGCCACCTGGAAGACCGCGATTTTCAGCCTGAGCGCGCCGACTTTGTGTTGGTCCGTTTGCCGAACGGCGGTACTCGCCTCGAAGGCACCACCACCTACCAGAACAAGATGTGGCCCGGCCAATACTGGCGGCTCTGGACCGACGCCATTATCCACAGCATCCACAACCGCGTTTTCCATCACGTAAAGAATCTTTCAGAGGCCGACGCCAGGCACCTTCCTAACTGAATTTTGAGTGCGACCCTGACCCTATGTCGTCCCGAACCCGCGTTCTGTGCGGGTGAGGGATCTGCTTGGGGATGACGCTGTTGTTAGGGTAACTAACTGGAATAGTACTATGGTGGAGACGAGCGCTGAGTAAGCAAACTAGACTCGCTATCTTGGGAGAGCGAGGAACTCGGACACGATGAAACGCCCATTTTTCTTCTCGCGTACGCTTCTCATTGTCATCGGCGTGATCTTTGCGATTCTCGCTTACGCCTATCTTTGGGGCACCCAGACCGTGCTTGCCTTCACCCTCCGCAATCAAGCGCGGAAGATAGCAATCCTCAACGAAAAACCTGTGCCCCTACCTTCCATAGCAGCGAGTTCTGACCAGGGTACGAAATTGGTGCACGCGGGTTTCTCGTTTGAAGTCCCTTGGAACGACCTCGATCTCCAGAAATCCAAATTCGGGGGAAACATCGCGGTGTTCGCGTTTCAATCGGGAAGGGTGATTAGTTTTTTCGGCCCCAGCGAAAACCACGAGGACCTGCTTTCCACTTTCGAAAAGAGCATCGGAGACAATAAAGGTACTCTCAAGAAACTATTTGGACCGCAGGCGACCGAGACGAATTATGCGTTCCATCGGGCGATTTTAGAAGAGACTGCGGACAAGGTTTCTCCATTCGAGGCAAAACGGGAAGCGCTGCGTTCAAGCATGCTTCTGATGCTCAAAGCGACTTCATCTGTTGGCGGCGAGACGGGGCTATTCCAGATTCAATCGCAAGACTGGAAAGGATTTCAGTTCGATGACCCCTCAAGAAACCCACAAGTTACCCTCGAGGTGTATGACAGAGAGGATCGGCATATCGAAATTGTCTTGCACTCGGGCAAAGATGTGTCTTCTAGCTTGGCGCAGGCCGACATCAACAGAACATTTCAGACCCTTGGGGCTACAAGCGACCCCCAGACCATTCCTTTGGAAAATAAGTTCGTAGCCAAAGCCGCGGCCGCCTCAGGCGCGAGCAGCCATTGAACCGGCGAGGACTTGCTCGTAATAACTTTCGTACATGGGAATGACGTCGTTGGCGCAGAATTTTTTCTTGGCGTTGATACGGGCGCGTTGACCCATCTCGCGGCCCCGGTCGGCGCGCGAGAGCAGGTCGATCGCATACTTCGCAGCGGTTTTTACGTCGCCGGGTTCCACCAGGTAACCATCTACCTCGTGTTCGACCACCTCTGGTACGCCGCCGGTATTCGTGGCGATCACGGGGACTTCGCATGCCATCGCTTCCAGCGCGGCGAGTCCGAATGATTCCAGCTGCGAAGGCAGTAGGAATAGATCGGCTTGTCCCAGCTTTTCCTTAATTCCGTTCTGCTTGCCCAGGAACAGCACGTCTTTTTCTACGCCACGCCTACGGGCCAGGGCTTCCGCGGGCTCGCG